>CAKZKZ010000338.1 GCA_937124495.1 uncultured Dokdonia sp.
AACATATTTATAGCAATTTTTTGCTAATGTTAAGGCTTCTTCATTTTTATCTATATTAGATTTTAACAAGCCAAGGCTTTGATTAATAAGAAATTCTAAATGCTCTTTTTTATTTCCGTTATTATACTGAGAGGCTTGAATATAGTTGTCTAGTGCATTTTTGTAAAGATATTTTCTATGATAAATAACTCCTTTATCAAAATAGGCAGTTGCTGGGAAATTTTCGTTTTTTAGATTTTTTGAGAGTTCAATAATCGTATCATATAGATGAAATGATGTCTCTTTTTGGGTGTCTAAGATAATTTTGAAATAATATCCTTTTGCTATTTGTGAAGTATCTCTTTCCTTTTTTGCTTTTAGTATATAAGCATTAGCATACTTCATTGCAACTATAGAGTCATCTGCATGTGTTATTATTGTTTTTCTAATTTCTTTATAATCTAACTCTATAAGGGAATCTTGTGTTATTTCTTGTGCATTACTAAAAGTAACCTCCATAATACTTAAGAAAAAGATGAAAATAGAACTCCTTATTTGCATTTTGAATAACATTAAATTTAAAATGAATCTCTCAGAATATTCGGAGTTTTAAAGATAGTCTATTGCTCTCTTTTAGACAAAACATGCTTATATAGAGCTTATTATGAATATTATTTTCTAAGGTTTTTATTCAAGAATGAAAAGTCTTCGTTCTTAAATGAGACCGTATAACTCTCGTTTTCTTTGAAGGTTTGGTGAGCATTTGTAACAGGACTTAAAACATATTGGTTGGTTAGTTGTTTGATTTACAGTATTTAAAATTCATGTATTCATCAATACATATACTATTTTACGAAAAACTTGGAATCATGCTCAGTAGTTATGATTAAAATTCCATGTATTTGGTCACTTATTCCTGATTTCTAAGAGGAAACCGTACCTTTACTATTGAAGGTATAGCATTTATGAATCTACATATACACCCTAGTTGGAAAGAAGAACTTATCGAAGAATTTGACAAAGAATATTTTCAAAATCTCACCCAATTTGTAGAGGAAGAATATGATGCACATTCTTGTTTTCCAGATGAACACCAAATTTTTAACGCCTTTGATCATTGCCCTTTTGAGGATGTAAAAGTGGTCATTCTAGGTCAAGATCCGTATCATGGTGTTGGGCAGGCAAATGGGCTTTGTTTTTCTGTACAAGATGCTATTGCCATGCCACCCTCATTGATTAATATTTTTAAAGAGATCAAAGCTGATATTGGAATTCCATTTCCAGAAACCGGAAATTTAGAACGTTGGGCATCTCAAGGAATCTTATTATTAAATGCAACCTTAACCGTGCGTGCTCGCGAAGCAGGATCACATCAGAAAAAAGGATGGGAGTCATTTACGGATGCGGTGATTGGTACGCTTTCGCGAAAGCGTACAAACATCATTTTCCTTCTTTGGGGTGGATATGCTAAAAAAAAGGGAGCAAAAATTGACACCGCAAAACATCACGTCCTTACTGCGGGGCATCCTTCTCCTTTAAGTGCAAATCGAGGGTATTGGTTTGGGAACAAACATTTTAGTCAAACCAATGCATTGTTACGATCATTTGGCGAGAAGGAAATTGTATGGTAAGTTAACTCGTAACAGTAGTATTTGTTTCTATAAGTCTATTATCTTTGATTCGTTTTTATATGGACTTAGCGTACAATGCATTTAATATTCTTATACTTTTTGGAGCCATCCAAGGGATTATTCTGTGCTTTTTTTTACGTCAAAAAAGGAGTGTAAATCCGTTAGCCGTCGATTTCTTTTTATTATTCCTGTTTTCATTGTCGTTTTTTAACCTGATCTATGCCTTTTTGGATATGAACTTGTTTACATATCATAGACCATTACACATGTTTCCATTTCCTTATAAATGGCTGATAGGAGCAGGGTTTTATTTTTTTATTAAAAACCAATTCCCGACCACTGAAGATAAACGTCAGTATCATCAAAAAGAATGGTATTTACTTGCGCCAGCGTTTGTGTATTTACTCTTAAGAATTTATTGGTTCTCTATTGCTGTTCGCGAGAATAGTTATCGAATTACTGATGTTGTTGTTAATTCTGGATTTTTTAGAATTCACGAATTCTTTTTCTTGTTCTTTACCTTTTTTATGGGAGTTGCTTCTTTACTTTTCCTAAAGAAAAACGAACACAAAATACATTCTAAATCGCTACCTACAGTAGCATGGTTAAAAAAGTTTACGTGGGTGTTTATTGGAGTGAGCGCTATAGATACTATACTGTATACATCTGATTTAATAATTAATGCTGGTGTTGAAAGTTTTGGATTTTATTATGCTACGCTACTTATCAATGCGGCATTTATTTATTGGATTGGTTTTATGGGATTCACAAAATCAAAACTGTTTTTTAATACCTTTAAATACACTCAAGACATATCTGAAGCACCCATATCTGATATTTCCGAAAAATTGCATCAAGCGATTCAAGTCGAGAAAATATACCTGAATCCAAGTATTACCTTATCTGAAATGGCTGTACAATTCAAATGTACTCCTAAAGAACTTTCTAAACATATCAATGACGTTTTAGGGATGAACTTTTCAGAGTATATTAATATGCACAGAGTAGAAGAGGTAAAGGTCTTAATGACTTCTGAGGAGGCCTCAAAATACACCTTAGTGACACTGGCAGAAAAGGCAGGATTTAGCTCTAAATCTTCTTTTAATGAAACCTTTAAAAAAGTAACAGGGGAGACCCCTTCTGCGTATAAAAAGAACATAAAGAATTTGTAATACCATTTACCAATTGAATTTACTGTAATAAAACACCTTTTTTCCCTTTCTATTTCACAAGAAAAGAAACCGTAGCTTAAGCTATGCTTTCCTTTTATTTCTCTTATAAAGGAAAAAATTATTATTTTCTTTTTCAGTAAATTCAATTAATAACTGGTATAAAATATGTCCAAGATGTTGTTTTCTGGACATCTCAAACTATAAAAATGCCTTGTTCTAGAGGGTTTAGACTCATATTTGTAGTAACAAACTTCTAAACCTCTTTATGAAACGTTACACTATTATTCTACTCGCCTTATTAGGATCTATCCCATATTCTTGCAGTCAAAAACCATTAACACCATCTGAGTGGCTTATGGAGAATACCCTAGAATTACAACGCGATGATGTCTCTGATTTTGCGCAATTAAAAGAAGTTCGACAAGAGAAACGGATTGTTGCTTTAGGCGAAAGTTCTCATGGATTAGGAGCATACTATGATATGAAATCGGCATTAGCGATCTATCTACATAAAGAAATGGGATTTGAAGTACTCGCCATGGAAGGAGGTCTTGGAGATATTAATCTTGCCTATGCCGATATGGATACGATCTCACCTAAAAGTTTACGAGATTATACCCTTTTTGGAAATTTTAAAGCGCAGGAAGTAGATACGCTTTTTAGGTATATAAAAGAAACAAGTACTTCAGAAAAACCATTGATATATGCGGGATATGACACGCAGTTTTCTTCCAGTTATTTTATCACAAAAATGGTACGACTCCTTGCACCTATCAATAAAACGATGTCTGATAGTTTTAGCACTCGGATGTATTCCTTTCAGAAATCGTTTCAAGCAGCACGCAATAATGATTCGCTAGGATATATAAAACATCGTGACATTTATATAAAAAATGCAACGGTTGCTAGTGCTTTAATACAAGAGAAAAGGGATTCCCTTGTACAATCAAAAACACTGAGTAATGAAGAGTACTTAATTATTCAAAAGACCTTAGAAATGTACGCCAGGTCTACCAATGTACCTTATGCAGATCGCTTTATGAGTTATCAACTCAGAGACGAACTTATGGCAGAAAATTTAGTTTGGCTACTAGAAGAAGTGTATCCGGATAAAAAAATCATTGTTTGGGCCCATAATAGCCACGTTGAAAAAAATGCAGCCGAAGGTTATAATTCGAAAATGATGGGACACTATCTCAAAGAGCACTATAAAGCTGATTATTATTCCATAGGACTTTTTACGTATGAAGGTGATATCTATCAGTTTTGGACGGGAGAAACGATCCCTTTTAAAAATAATGATAGTACGGCTATAGAAAAGCGATTTTTTAATATTCATAAAGAGATTCCTTTTTTAGATCTATCAGATTTAAAACAAACCTCATCTACACAATGGCTCTTTGAGACAACTACAGGATTTGAATTAGAAAACGGAGGTACCATTCCTTTTATTCCTATAGATCGTTTTGATGCAATCCTATCGATAAAAACTTCTGGAATTCCTACATACGATTGATTAAACACTGCAAATACAATACTATGAAGGCGCTATTTTTGTTTAGTATCACATGCTTGCTATTAGTTAGTTGTAAAAGCTTTAGTCAAGATGAAAACACGTCTTTAGCTTTCGCGAAAGACAACCCAAAAGCCATCTTAGATTCCATTATTGAAATTTCGAAGGCTAATGCTTATAATGCCTCTAAAGTCAACTGGGAAAGGGTATCTAAAGAAATGTTTGAGATATCAGAACAGTACAATTCCATAGACAAAATAGGAAAACCTGTAGCCTATATGTTTGAAAAGTTAGGAGACTTTCACGGGATGTTGATGTACGATTATAAAGTGGCGTTTAGGTATTATCCAGAAGAAACTGAACAATCTAAAGATAGTCTCTGGCAAGCCATTACTACATCTAAAATTACAGTACCCTACGAAGTCGTCGGAAAGATATTAGAAAATACGAATATCGCTTATATTGAAATCGTAGGTACTGGTGTGATGCAAGAAGAAGATATAAAACAAGCTAGAGACAGCATAAGAGGCGTGATATGCTCTTTAAAAGAAAATGATCCCGATGGATGGGTATTGGATTTAAGATGTAATACAGGAGGTAATATGCATCCGATGATGGGGGGAATAGGTGAATTACTTCCAGATGCCGATCTAGGAGGTGA
>CAKZKZ010000339.1 GCA_937124495.1 uncultured Dokdonia sp.
TATATGCCGATCAAATGACTTGGTGGGTCTATAATGATAATGGTAATTTGCATACGCAAACGAATGGACAAACCATGAAAATGGAAATTCAAGCAACTGCATTTGGGTATCGAACAACAGACGCCATTAACAACCAAACCTTTTATCGTTATAAATTATTAAATAGAAATAAGTTAGCCTTAAATAATACTTATTTCTCTTTATGGACAGATCCAGATTTAGGTTGTCGTTCAGATGATTATATTGGTTGTGATACGGCAACAGGAATGGGCTATGTTTATAATGCGGATGCGAATGATGATAATCCTTGTGCAGGCTTGGCAGGATATGGAACGGATATTCCAGCTTTGGGAGTCGATTACTTTAGAGGACCATTGGATTCGGCAGGAGAGGAAATTGGACTGTCATCGTTTCAATATCATATTATTAGTACATCAGACCCCAAAGGAATCCCTTCGAGTGCGATTGGCTACTATCGTTTGATTTCTGGCTTTTGGCCCAATGGAACACCAATAACCGCAGGTGGAGATGGTTATAATCCGAGTAATACCTCAGCAGTTCCAACTTCTTATGTATTTCCTTCTTTTCCAACAGAAAGCGGTGGCGGTGCATGGTCAATGTGTAGTGAATCTTTATCGGGATTGGATCAAGCTTTTTTACATACTTCAGGACCTTTTGTATTGAAGCCAGGAGCAACGAATGAGATGATTTCAGGAGTGGTTTGGGTACCAAGTATTCCAGATTATCCTTGTCCTTCTTTGCGTCCATTGGTAGAGGCAGATGTATTGGCTCAAAACTTATTTGACAACTGTTTCAAAATTACAGATGGACCAGATGCGCCATATATTGATGTAATTGAAATGAATGAAGAGTTGGTTTTAAACCTATATTACTCTGCTGAGCAAAATAACTATCAATTAGGATATGAGGAAGCACCTGCAGAAATTAGACCATTTGCCCCTTTAGATACTACTTACAATTTCCAAGGATATAAAGTTTATCAAGTAAATGATCCAAACCTTTCTGTAACAGAATTAGACGATGAAACAAAAGCACGTTTAATTTTCCAAACAGATGTGAACGATGGTATTTCTAAAATTGCTAACTGGGAAAAATTTGCAGATGAAGATTTAGGAATTGATGTTTCTGTTCCTACCATACAAGTAGAAGGAAGAAATCAAGGGGTTAAACATACGTTTAGAGTAGTAGAAGATCAATTTGCACCAGGCGAAAAAGATTTAATCAATCACAAACCGTATTATTTCTGTGTGGTTGCTTATGCTCATAATGAATATCAAGTATTTGACCCTGTTGCGAATACAGGACAAGCAAAGCCCTATTTGCAAGGACGAAAGAACTTTAACATTTATACAGGAATACCAAGAATCAATGATTCAGAGTATTCAGGAATTAGCCTGCAATCAGAATATGGAGATCGTCCAGGAATTACAAGAATAGATGGTTCAGGAACAGGATCGAAACAATTCTTAGAGATTACAAATCTAGGAAGTATCGAGAGTTCGATTGTAAATGGAGAAAATGTAGGAAGAATCGATTACGCAGCTGGACGTGCGCCAGTAGATGTAAAAGTAGTAGATCCTTTAAGAGTACCAGAAGGTACGTACCAATTGTTTGTTTGTGATGAGAATTACATCTGGACAAGAGATAGTGCAACACAGGTTTATACCTCCACTAAAGCTCCTTTCTCTGCTTTAGGTGATTCAATTTACTGGGTATTGAAAGATGTGAATGATCCAACGGTATTGTGGTCATCGTTCCAAACAATGGATTGGGATTATGAGCAATATGTACCAGATTTGGGAATTTCAGTAAGCTTACAACAAATCGTAGGACCAAGTGGACAAGGCGAATTGAACATAGCTGAGAACACAGGTTGGGTAGGTTCAGAAATTTTGTACTCAGATAGTACGACTTATGGCAAGTGGTATAAAGGAGTAGAAGATGGCGAAGGGGTCTTTAACATGATCAAGAACGGACCAGGCGAAGACGATGAATTGTTTGATCCCAACAAAGAATTTTCGACAAATATAGGCGGTTGGTATCCATTCATGTTGTGTGATGGAGAATTAAGAACAACAAACTATTACTTCTCATTGATGAACATTGGTTCTTCAGGAGCAAGATTTAGAAATAAGAGCTCAAATATCTCATCAAGAGTACGAGATACGATGTTAGTAGCTTTGAACAATGTAAATGTAGTCTTAACGCCAGACGAGAGTAAATGGAGTAGATGTATTGTAACCGAGACCTTCAACCGTTATCACGGGAGTGGCTATTTGGGACAAACCGCACCTTCAGGACGTCGTCAGATGGAGTGGAAAGGAAGTACAGCAGGAGGAAACAAACCAACGTACTATTCAAGAAACAAAGACATGTCAGAAGATCAAAGCAGCACCGGAATGTCATGGTTCCCAGGATATGCTTATGATGTAGAGACAGGAGAGCGCTTGAATGTATTCTTTGGAGAGAACTCTTTGTATAATGGAGTTGTAATAGAAGATAATATAGCACCAGGAGTGAGTACAGGAGATGATATGATCTTTAATCCAACAGCAACAGAAACGGCAGGACCAAACTCCTTAGATGAGGATGTACAATTCTTGCGTTCAGTGCTAGGAGGACAGCATATTATTTATGTAACTCGTACGAAGTATGATTCTTGTGCAAGTATCATCTCTCAATTCAATGGTATCTTACCAATCTTTACACCAGATAATAATTTAGTAAGAGGAATGGATGTGACATGGGCATCAATGGCATTACTAGAGAGAGGAGTAGAAATGGGAGGAACATTTGGACAAATACCACCAACAGAAGCAACGATCAAACTGAGAGTAAATCGCCCACATGCAATCGAAGCAGGAACGTACGAAAACTTAGGATATCCTTTGTATGAGTTTAGCTTAGATGGTTTCCAACCAACAAAAGAAGATGGTGAGAAAGCGGCAAGTGCTTTAGATTTACTAAGAGTGGTACCGAATCCATATTATGCTTATTCTGATTATGAAATAACGGAAGTAGATAATGTGGTGAAAGTAACGAACATTCCAGCAAAATGTGACATTCGTATCTATTCATTGGATGGACGATTTGTGAGAGAATACAAAATAGCACAAGAGTATAGAAGTGAGTTAGGAGCAGGAGGAGCACGAAACGGAATCGCACGAGTTGGTCTAGGACAAAATGGACCAGATGCAGAAGAGCAAGTTACGACCTCAGTGGATTGGGACTTGAAAAACTATGCAGGCGTTCCAGTAGCAGGAGGTGTTTATCTAATTCATGTGAAAGTAGAAGGCGTAGGTTCTAGAGTATTAAAAAGCTTTATTATTAATCGGGCATTTGATGCGCAACGCTTATAAAAAATAAAATAGAAGGCTTAGAGAATTTTCTCTAAGCCTTTTTTTTTACACAAAAAAGGCGCAATTTTGAAAAGTTCTTTATCAAAGAACAAAAGCTTTTCCTAGAATACCCCTAACGTAGTTGGTCTCTAATCTATGTATTAGAATTCAACTCTTATAGTTAATTATTCCGCTGCCGAAAAACAGTAAATCATGACGAAAATCAACCATTGGTTTAGTTTAATCGTTTATTTTTCCTTGCTTCCCTTTGCTTATTCTCAGGAGTTAGGACATACCGAAACCAATCAGCCAACTCCGAATACGTCAAACAATACTTTTCGTGCCTCTTGTATTGGCTCTAGAGCACAAACCGATTTGGATGTCAACAATGTACGAGCTCGTCTAAGAGCAGGAGGAGATATTTGGTGGGATGGTGTAGAGTCTCACTATGTCGTACCGAATATAGATCCTACTTCTGGTGAACCTGAAGTGTCTGCTTTATTTGCAGGGGCAATATGGTTAGGAGCTTATGATGATGGTGGTAATTTGATTCTTGCGGCTCAAACTTATCGAAGTAGAGGAAATGATTATTGGACAGGACCTTTAGATCCTGACTTGGGAACGATAGAAAAGACCGATTGTGAGCGTTGGGAGTTGCACGTTACGGTGTTTGGAGATAATATTGATGCTTTGCGAGCGGACTTTTTAGATCCATTGAATCCTGGAGTTCAAAATACGCCTTCCAAAGGTCTGTTGGGTTGGCCAGGTAGAGGCAACCCACACTTTTTGAGTGTACATGGTTTCGATATTCGAGAATACGATCAAGAATTAGCGCCGTTTATTGATGCTGATAATGATGGAATTTACGATCCATATCAAGGAGATCATCCAATTATTGAAGTAGCAGGTTGTGAGAGTTTTAACTACAACAATCCTGTATATGCCGATCAAATGACTTGGTGGGTGTACAATGATAATGGTAACTTGCATACACAGACGAATGGACAAACCATGAAAATGGAAATCCAAGTAACTGCTTTTGGTTACCGTACTACGGATGCCATTAACAACCAGACTTTTTATCGTTATAAACTATTAAATAGAAATAAATTAGCTTTAAATAGCACTTATTTTTCTTTGTGGTCTGATCCAGATTTGGGTTGTGCGAACGATGATTACATCGGTTGTGATACGGTAACAGGAATGGGCTATGTATACAATCAAGATGTTGTAGACGAAAGCAATTGTTTGGGTGGTGCTTTTCCTGGTTATGGAACCGAAGTTCCAGCCTTAGGAGTAGATTATTTTAGAGGTCCTTTGGATTCAGCAGGAAAGCAAATAGGATTATCTTCTTTTCAATATCATATCAATAGTAATTCTGACCCAAAAGGAGATCCGACCAGTACTTTAGGTTTCTATCGCTTGATTTCTGGGTATTGGCCCAATGGAACTCCAATAACCGCAGGAGGCGATGGTTATGATCCTGCAAACCAATCTGCGACACCAACGCCTTATGTATTTCCTTCTTTTCCGAATGAAACGGGAAGTGGAGCGTGGTCAATGTGTAGCGAATCTTTATCTGGTTTAGATCAAC
>CAKZKZ010000340.1 GCA_937124495.1 uncultured Dokdonia sp.
CAGAAGCTACCTCTAAGGTGATTTCATCATCTACCAAACATGCTGACAAGGTTGCCAGTGTAGCACCAGCAGCTGCAGTTTCTAATACTTTCTGCAAATAATCAGAATGTTGGACTCCTACAATATGATGCATCCTACGGCTATTCTCATAGTGATACTCTACATACCGTAATTGATCTCCAGCTTTATATATACTTGTATTGGGATAAAAACAAAGTTGCTCTCTAATTTTTTGATCCTTTACAATATCTTGAGATAATGCTACAAGATAATTCATATCTAATCGCGTATGCCTCTTATTTTTTATAGCTTTCTTAAGAAGAATAGTTGTTTGATCTTCAAAAGTCCCTACAGCAGTTCCTGCAAATAGACCAAAAGGAGTGCATCGAGATGACATTCTACTTAAATATTTAAGTATAGAATATGTCATACGCTCACTATCTTCAGGTTTTGCATTGCCATTTAGCCACTTTTCAAAAGCAGTATATAATGATGGAGATGCTAGGAAAAGAGCTTCTTTGATATGTGTTTCTTCACAAGCACTTTTAAGAGCTTCTTGAGTTAAAATGGAGTCTTTTGTCAGCTCAAGAAAAAAAGTAAGAGGGAGTAATGGTGTTCTTAAAACGTATTTAGGAAAATGGGTGTATTGCATTCTTTAATGCGCTATTATTTATGTTAGATTCGTTTTCAAAAAGTTAACTACCAATATACTAGAATATATCGATCTAAGCTAATTGTTTTTCTAATTAAACCTCACAAATTTAGTATTCGTTAGTATCTATTTCATTTTTGATGAACTATATATTCTAATTCTATTTCTTTATCAAAAATACTTGTGCTTACTTTTACAAAAAAATTATTGAGGAAACTCTTTAAAATTATAAATAAAACACTCTCCATACATCTATAAGGAACTTACTATAAAGTTTTACTTTTTATTTTACTAATGAGTCACTATTATAGTTCTAAACTTCGTACCTAATAAGATCATAAAGCCATCTATATAGATAAATGACTTTATGATTTTATTAACTTGTCCAATTATAATTAATAGCCATTTTGAGTTAAAAAAACATTTCCCAATCACTATACTGACATATTCAATTTCTTAATTAGATAAAATTATCTTCTTTTTATTTCTTTATTAATTTTTGAGTACTGATCCCTTTTATTGTAGTGACTTTAACAATATATACACCATTTTTTAAGCTAGATACATCCATATTCTCATCTGATATTGACATCTTCATTTTTTGCCCTATAGTATTAAACACTTCAATGGCTATTATTTCATCATTATTAACCTGTAGGGTAACTTGATTTTTTGAAGGGTTAGGGAACATAGAGAAAGATGTCTCTATGTTATTGTCTTCTAAAGACAATGTCTCATCATGTGCACTAAACATAACAAATTCAGCATTTAAGGCATTTGTATTACCAACCAACTCTATTTCCCCTGTATCTCTATCGACTATATAAATACCTCCTGTACCTCCACCTGTGTATGCTGCCATATATAACACATCATGAACATGATCAAAAGTAGCTTCTTGAGCAAACTCAATATCTATATCAAAGGGAGTTCCTATGATTGTTGCTTGTCCTGTTTCTAAATTAACTGAATATATAGCATCGGTCACTATATCTGCAGAAAAAGCATTCCCTTCATTATCAATTTCCAGCCATATACCTATAGTAATTCCCAAACTTCCTATAAGAGTTGCTTCTCCTGAGGTAAGATCAACAGTATAAAGTATCGTATCATCAACGCCATTTGTAGAAATAGCATACATAGTATCATTTGTAACATTATAACTCAAGCCCGCTATTGTTTGTCCAGTAGGAAAGTTAAGTAAAGGGCCAACAACTGTTCTTTCTCCAGTTATTACATCTACTGTTACTAAACTTTCCAAATCAAAATCTAATGCATATAACGTTCCTATATCGTCAAAATCGTCTGCAAATAAGTTATCAAAAATTGTTTCTATTGGATCAACAGAATTAAAAGGTGGTTCAGCATCAAGTGTCCCAAATATTTCTTCATTTCTAAAGTTTAAAACATAAAAAAAATCCAATACTGGATCTTGTATAGATGTTGTGTTCGAAGAAATTTGCCTTGTTTGTTCATTAAAATAGTTATTGAGAATAACTTGTTCATCATCAGAAAAATTTTCTTCTAACACCATATTAAAACTTTTATTTGTAGATGGGAGTTCATTCCATCGTTGCAGTAAAGAATTTGTAACAGTGTCTTGACCAAGAATTGTAAAATTAATGAATCCAATGAGTAAAAAAAGTATATTTTTTTTCATAATTATTATTTATAAGTCATATTGGAATTGTGAGAAAACTATCTTGTGTGGAAGATAGCTTTCGAATGTTCTTACCGTTTTGTTTTAAAACAAAACTTAATGTATTAATTAAAGCACCTACTCTAGTCAAAGGTTTTCGGTTTTCCCTTATTAAAATCTGTTGTTAACAATACTTGATTTCGATACTAAAGTAGCCTAAGGAAAGAGGACAGAAAAGCAAAGTATCCGTATTTTAGATAAATTACGGCAACAAAAAAGGTGCTGTTTCACAGCACCTTTAAAAAAAAAAATCACTTTCTATTATTGAAAGAGTGAATACGTACAACCCATTTCTCTGGACAATTCTGGATCTGCAGTATGATCTGGATCTGTAGGATCACTACTTCCACCTTGTATATTCTTTAATCCACTTGTTGTAATCCTTGCTATAGTAAGCTTTTCTAATTTTAGTTTTCTAAGTTCGCTTTTCATTGAAGTATATATTTTATTTACTCTTACTCTTTTAAGGTTTTTCAGAATCCACCTATAATTGGATTTGAAATATACTTTACCCTTTTTTATAATCACAATGAGAGTTCAGTATTTTGTCTAAAATACGGTGGTCTTTTATCAATACGTGGTTAGATTCCTTTATACATTTTCTAAATTCTTGATATAGTAAGACGGGTTGATACCTGTTTTAGTTTTAAAGTGCTTTGCAAAAGATTTATCGCTTTTATATCCTACTTCTAGTGCTATAGATTTAATAGAAAAAGATCTAAATCGTCTGTCTTCTTTTAATCTTCTTAATGCATAATCTATACGCAGATCATTCATGTACTCATTAAATTTTTTACCCTTATGTGTATTTATAATTTTAGATAAATAGGTTGCATTGGTTTTTGTTTTCTTTGCTATAGCTCTAAGATTGCAATCAGGTCGCAAAAAATATTCTTGCTTTTCCAGCTTAGCAAGCCCTTTTAGAACTGCGTGAACTTTATCATCGTCAATACTAATTTCTGTACTATTTTTTTTCTTTTCTTGTAGTTCCTTATTTTGGTTTTGAGATTCGAGTTGATCAATCTGATCTATTAGATTATTAAATAATGTTTTATTTTTCTTCTGCTTTCGCCAAAAGTTATAGCCTACAATACCTAACATGACCAGAACAACAAATAACCCTATTTGAGTATATTTTCTATTTGTTTTTTCCAAATTAGTTTGTTCTCGTTCTTTTTCTACCCCAACATCAAGTTCTCTTTCAAAAACTCTGTTTCTTGTTTTATTCTCATTTTTTTGATACGCTTTATATAAGGTGACATACAAGTCATTATAATGCCAAGCTTCTTCATAGTTTCCTATTTTTCTATAACAACTAGCTAATAAGAAATAAGATTGAATAACAGCTAGCTTATTATTATCTTCTCTTTTTATCGTATGCACTATTGCCTCTAAATGATGAATAGCTTTATTATAAAGCACTTCATCATAATAATGTTTTGCTAAAAAATAATTTGTATTTACCGTTTGATAAAAGTCATTTTCTAAGGCTTCTGTTTCTAAAAGCATTACTGCTTTTGACAAAAAAAAGCGTGACTTTTCTTTTTCTTTTTTATAATAGAAAGCAATTCCTTTTTTTACGTATAAATCTGCCAGTCCTTTTTTGAATCCAAGGGAATCTCCTATTTTGATTCCTTTATCTGCATAAAACAAAACATCATCATATCGTTCTTTTTCTAAAAAAACATCACAAATACTCTCAAGTAATCTCACATGATTCTTTTTATTTTTATCCGGAGATCGATCAAGCTCCTTTAGTAGATTATCAGCTATTTTAAAAGCTCTTTCTAATTGATCATCCATTTGAGATAAAACAATCATATAGCTAGAGGTTGCTATTGTTTCTAATCGTAAATCCTTACGCTTTTGTGCGATCGCAATGGCGCGATCATAAAAAGTAATGGCATCTTTATTTTTACCATCTAGCAGATACGCATTTGCTTTTAGAATAGAGATCACACAAACAGCCTCTTCATCATTATCTTTTGTTGCTATTACTAATGCTTTATCTAAATATTTATGCGCTTTTTTATAGTTCTCTTCTTTAGAAAATCGCTTTCCTAATTCTTTATATAAAATAGCAGTTCTGCCTTCTTCTTTAAGATCTAAAACGATCTGTTCATAAAAAGCAGCTTCTCCTCGTTTTGAGACTTTTATAACTTGAGTAAGTTCTTGTGACGATTTATTTTTTAAACTATCTGGTATACGCAATGATAACTCTTGGGCATAAAAACTACTTGTAAAGTATAAAAGAATTGAAATTGTAAATGCTAGGAGTTGAAAAGTGTTTTTATTTAAAAAAAAAGTCATTAATGTATTGAATAAGGATGTATTTTCAAATGTAACTATTCTTATAACTAAACACTTAGTTAAATTATCATAATTAACATTTAATTATTTAAAGGTAAGTTTTATACGCTTTCGCGAAAGCGTATACTTAAAACACTTTTCATTTTACTTCATTACAAATAAAACTACAACTTCTATCACATCTCTGCGTACATCTTTATAAACTATTACTCATCTATTAAATAGTTAACAAGTCCCCTCACTATAATTTGTGCGAGAGGACCTACTTAGGTTTTTCTTTTAACAAGCAACCCATACACCACCTGAGCAAACTAAGTTAACAGGTCCTGCCAAACACATTGGGCCCCAATAAGGACCTCCACAACATACACCCCCTTCTTCAGGGCAAAACTCATCAATACAAAACCCAAAACCTCCATTAATATTTTTTTGATCTTCTTTATTGATTGTATCAACTCCTTTAATATTCAAAATGTTTTTTAACATAGTATAAAATTTAAATATGAATTTATCCCTTGATCCTTTTATGACGCTCAAGGTTTTCGTCAAATTCAAGCTTGAATATTCAAAATTATCTGTCATGTATCTTATTAATCTAATAGGTCACAGAACACTACAAATATGCATGATGTTTTTTGCTACTACAATTGATGTATGTGAGCTTTCATGAAAATTGAATTCGTTTTTCATGAATTTCAACAATACGCTAATTTCTATTATTCACAACCATAAACCATTATCAATGTGTACAATACGACGTACTCCTTAGTGAGTTTTGATCGGGATTTACATAGAATTAAATGATATCTTGTAGGTTTATTAAAATTCGTAAAAGGATACTTACATTTATCACTTTATTATCATCTAATACTTTCACTTTGCTATGAAGTCACTTACTTATTTTTTTACTTGTATTCTATTTTTGTGTATTAACAATACTATATTAAGTCAAAATACAAACAATACTATTGACACTTTAAAAAATAAAACAGCACAGGAGCTTTTAACTATTGCTGCCAGTAAGGCCGATACAATTATTTTAAAAAGGGCTATTAAAGCTGCTAAAAAAGAAAACAATTTAGATATATTAACTAACTGTTATTATTTCATGGGCTATCATGTAAAAGATGGACATAAATTATTATATAATGACAGCATTATTAACCTAAAAGATCAGTTTAGTAATTCTAGCCACCCAGCAAGTGCATATTATGCAAAAGGTTTTTATTATTTTAATAAAAGAAATTTTATTAAGGCCACAGATAATTTTATTAAAGCCAATGAATATGCAAATCGATATTACAACAAAGACATCATCGTTCGTTCAAAACAAAGTTTAGGACTACTCAAGAAAGAAATAGGTGACTATGAGCAAGCACTAACTTTATATAAAGAAAATTTCCAATATGCTACTTCTAAAGATTCAACCTCCTTATCACCTGATAATTACCTTGAAATTATTCTTTCTATAGCATCCACATACTACAAATTAAACCAGAGTGACTCATTATACTACTATAACAATCTAGGCATTAAAGAATCTTTACGTTTAAAAAATGTAGATAAATACAATGATTTTATTTTAAACAAATCAAAATCATTACTTCTCGAAAAAAAGCATGATAGCTCTTTAGCTAATTTAAAAAAAGTATTACCCTATTACGAATCAAGTAAGAATCAAGCAAATTTAACTGCAACTTATTATTATTTAGCAAAAAACTATTTTGAATTACATGAAGATAAGAAAGCTGTTATATTACTTAAAAAAGTAGATTCTCTTTACACCAAAAATAAAGATACGAGACCCAAAACAAAGGTATTGGAAAGTTATAATTTACTAACATCTTATTACAGAGATCAAGCGCAACTAGAAAACCTAATTACTTATCAAGACAAAACTATTGCGCTAACAAATAAATTACATACCAATGAATTATACATTAATAAGAAAATTGTAAATGATTACGATATCCCTGTAATATTAGCTAACAACAAAAAAGCTATAGACAAAATTAAAGCAGAAGAAGAACGAATAACAGTATTCTCCTATTTCTTGGTTGCTATTATTATAGCAATTCTTATCATTTTATTTTATTTAAACTCTAGAAGAAAAGTCTACAAAAAGAGATTTGAAGAATTGATAAATAAAAAAACGAATTCAACAACATCTCTAAACATTAATAAAAAAGAAAAATCTTCTACAAAAACAGCATTAAATATTCCTGATGCTGTCACTACAAAAATTTTAGTTAGTCTAGAGAAATTTGAAGAAGATAAAGAGTTTCTTAATTCAAAAATATCAATCGCTAGCTTAGCTAAATTGATAGGAACCAATCCTAATTATTTATCGAAAACAGTGAATCATTTTAAGAAAATGTCTTTTTCTCAATATATAAATACACTTAGAATAGAATGCGCCGTAGACACATTAAAAAGCAATACTATTTATAGAAAATATACATTAAAAGCGATTGCAGCGGAGTTTGGTTTTAACAATACAGAGTCCTTTTCGAAAGCTTTTTATAAAGAAACGGGTATTAAACCTTCCTTTTTCATGAAGAGTTTAGAAAAAGTAAGTGCCTAAAAAACAAAATATTATTAATTCAAATTACCAATATTCATGAAAATCGGTATATACTTCTAAAAAAAGAGTACAACTCTTCTTAGTTTTAACTCATCAATTAATATTAATACAAAAACAATCTTAATGAAAAAGAAAATAGATTTAAACAAATTTAAAATTGCTAATCTTACAACAATGAAAACCTTAAAAGGAGGAACAGGTGATGAAACAGGAGGTATAGAAACTGGAGGTCCTAACACATTACCACCGCAATGCCTAACGAATACAGAACCAGATCCCGACTATCAATCTGACAATCCATTAAATCCTCCTGGTTGTTTACAAACATCTGCCATACATGTAAGTAATGGCTGTAATATAGGTTAAAAGTTATAACGCACAAAAGATCAAAAAGAGTGAATTTATTATCCTATAAATTCACTCTTTTTTTATTTCTTTATTTGTTTTCGCGAAAGCAAATAAATCATCCAATCATTAAGCATTGATTCCAATCTGTTTTTTCTGGATTAAGATAAGATAGAATAGCAAGTCCTATGCCTGCAATTCCTTCTAAAAGACTATTTTCTTTTTCATACGTAGGGGTATCTCCACCTCTCCACTTCTTATACCCAGCAGATCCGTCTTTATGATGATCTATAGTAAGCCCATAATCTATCCAATAATCTGCCGCTTCTTTAAACGTATTATTGGAGGTTTCTTTATACATATAGTCAAAGATATGCATCACTCCAAAAGCTCCATGACATAATCCTCCATCTACAATTCGAGTTTCTTCTATATCTCTACGAGTGGCTGCATACTCCAAAAGCTCTATAGCAGTTTCCTTTACTTTTTTATTTTGTAGCACTTTACTTGCGCGCCATAACGAAACTGCCACTCCTAACTCTCCATAACACCATGCAAGTCTATTACTTTGACTCTCTTGATTTTTATCTGTAATCCAATCTGGAAAAAAAGAAGCATCTGCCTGATCTTTTTTGTAATTAAGTAAATGACTTATAGATTGATTGAGAAGAGGTAATGTATGTTCAGAAAAAGCTTTATGACTTGATAGTCTAGATAAGAAATTTATAATACTAGACAATCCATGAGAAAGACTAAGGTTACATCCTTTCAATCCTTCTTCTCGTATAAGGAATGATTCCCAATAAATCCCATGATCACTCTTTTTTGATCTTTCCTTTAAAAGTAAAATCATCTCTATAAGCATACGTTCATATCTGCTCTTCAACTCTGATGATTTTGTATTTTCATATCTCTTTAAAAAATAGTACCCTATTCCTATAATTCCGTGTAGAAAATCAAAAAAATTCCCTTGATCGTGAAGATTTGCTACATGATGTAAATAGTCATCCAATATTCCTAAAAGTCCATCTGTATCTACTTCTATAAATTCTAATTCATTAAGAAGCTCTATAGTCCATGCAGCTCCAGCAATTCCTCCACAAAAAGTATGAAAATTATATCCTTCATTTATAGTTCCAACGATAGCTGCTATAATCTCACTTCCAACATCTTCACTTATTTCATTAGGATTATATGCATTGTAATAAAAGTGAAACAAAGCAAGACCAGAACTTCCAGAAAGCACCCCTATATCTGGAGAATCTAATTCTCCATTATTTATAAGTTCGTGATTAATTTCTTCTAATTTATCTTTTAATTTTTGCTCACGCATAGCATCTATAATTTTAAATGAAATATACATATAAAAAAGCTATCTCATATAATAAGATAGCTTTAAATATATTAATACAGAAGTGCATTCTAGAAACACACAAGTCCTGGAGGTGGGATACTTATTAGAGTACCTTCTCTACTTCCTGGTCCACAATTACAAGTTCCTTCTCCTGCGATTTTGTTTAAGTCTAAACTACTAATCACTTCTTTGTTTAGTGACAATTCTTTTAACGATTTTTTCATAATCTTAAAATATATTAGGTTAATAAAGAGCCTACTCTAATGAAGGTTTTCGGCGTTCCCTTTACATCAATAAATAATATTGACTTTTTAAAAATACCCTATAAATCAGATACTTACAACTAATACCACCTCATATTAGACAAAATAAGGTGCTATTCCTATACACATTCAAAACAAGACATCTATTTATGTGCATTACGATAGAATTCTTCTCTACAGAGATTTGTAATTCTTTTTTAAAGTTTATTTTATAGTCGTATAACTTTACTCTTTTTCATGATGTATGATAGTTGGAGCATCATGTTAAATGCGAAAAAAGCGACTTTACAATGTAAAATCGCTTTTCATTATACAAATGCAATGTATAATTATATTCTTCTAGAAGCACTGCATTCCTGGAGGTGGGCATGTACCTAAAGCACCATCTGTAATTCCACCGCCTCCACCACAGAAACAGCTACCTCCACCTTCTACTTTGTTTAAGTCTAAATTGCTGATTACTTCTTTGTCTAATGTTAATTCTTTTAATACTTTTTTCATGATAATTTATGTTAGTTAATAAACTGCCTACTCTGGTATAGGTTTTCGGCGTTCCCTTTACATCAATTAATAATACTTATTGATTTCTTAAAAATACCCTAGAAATCAGGTACTTACAATAAATGCTGCCTCATATCAAACAAAATAAGGTGCTACTTCTATACATATTCAAAATAGGTCATTGTTTATATATGTTACTGTAGAATACATTTTTGCAAAATTCTCAAAAACAACAGCTTACATTTATTCATATTATAATCTTTCCCTAAAATATTATCGATTAGATAGATGCTCTATAATTCATACTTTCTAATGTATCATTTATCTTCAAAGGCTTTATTAAATACAAAAAAGCGATTTTACATTGTAAAACCGCTTTTCACTATACAAGTGCATGTATAATTATATTCTTCTAGAAGCACTGCATTCCTGGAGGTGGGATACTTATTAAAGTACCTTGATTACTTCCTGGTCCACAATTACAAGATCCCTGTC
>CAKZKZ010000341.1 GCA_937124495.1 uncultured Dokdonia sp.
AATCGTGTGACAGGTCTTAATGATGCGTATATCCGATATCAAGAAACGTATGAGTATACGAGTTCTTCTATATTGTTAGAAAACCAATTTCGCGGAACGTCTAAAATAGACTCTTTTAATCCTAATGGAGCCTCAAATATTGGAAATGCACTTTTAACAGGGGTTTTTAACCTTCTTTTTGATTGATAAGACTTATTTGACCTTATCCAAAAATGGTTTCATGTCTAGTAACTTGATATCATCTCGTTTTCTAAGTTCCCTTAAGAACCATCCTTTGTGACCTGCTCCATAGATGATAAGCATGCGTTTTCCTTTATAGCGATGTGTTTCTAATGCTTTCTCGATATGCCAATAATGGGCAATATTGATATTTTCCCATCCACCAAGCCCTAACTCAACATTAAATAAGCGGTTATAGGTTTGTAATGCTACATCTTGAATACTATCATACGTATGTGTATGAATAAAATACGGGTCGTTTACTTTTCCTGTAGCTTTGTATAAAGAATCAGAAAGTTGATTTGCTGTTGTATATGCTTTCCAATCCTCGACACGACTTGAGTCTTTGCTTATGGCTCTTAGTTTAGCACTCCGTTCTTCTGCCATAGGACGTGTCCAACCAGCCGTAGGAATGATCTCAAAATCTAACTCTTTACTCAGAGGAAATACGACATCGACATATTCTGGAAAACGCATCACACGAGGCTCTGAGATACTATCATCTCTCTTAAAACCTTTCATAGCTTCCTGCATACGATCTGGCGGAATCTCTGCTAAAATGTAATCAGGCTTGATCTCCCGTATGAGCTTATCTAGATACGTAGTATTGTAGACTGGATCTGTGTTGTGTCCTCCATGAATAGCTCCTAAAACGAGTACTTCATTAAGAGGCTTTTCTGGTACTTGTGTGTCTTGTTGTTGTACGCAACTTAGGATCATGATGGGTAGGAGGGAAAGAAGGTGTTTTAGTTTCATAGCGGGTATTATTTAATAGGTGACGGTACTAGCGTGTTTGAATACAATAATTTGAGTACTCTTCTTCAATAGAGTCGTATCAATAGTATACTTATTACTAGGTAGGCGAGTTACATTTGTTTTGTCTTCTAACCATGGATCAAGATCTCCTAAGTCTTCTGGTTTGTGTAATTCGGTTTCTAATGCTGGAATACGATAATGCATAGGAATAATAATACTTGGATCTATGGTTTGTAGTACTATAGCCAATTCATCTTTCTTTAAGATATGGTATTTTGAATCAATGGGTATTAAAAGAATATCAATAGCTTTTAAGTCTTCATAATTTTTTGGTGTCAATGGCCCATTGTCGCCAAGATGTGCTATGGTAAGTCCATTAACTTCTATTTTCCAGATCGTATTCTTCTGTCCAAATTCTTTTCCATAAGGATCGCAATGTTTCCCTTTAATACCTATAATTTTAAAATCTCCTATAGTATAGTTTCCTAGATCTTGATACAGTGGAATTTTATCTTTCCAGTATGGGGTTTGACCTCTGAACAATCCTCCGTCGTGATCATAATGTGGATGCGTGCTAAAAATGGC
>CAKZKZ010000342.1 GCA_937124495.1 uncultured Dokdonia sp.
AGATAATAATCGCAATGAGACCAGGTATTGATTTTAAAACTTTTTTCCTATATTCCTTGTATAATAAATAGAGGAAAATGGTACTAAGAAATAAAGCCAGTACCATCGCAATAACTCCTCCGCGAGAAAAAGTAAGAAGGGCTCTAACAAGAATTAAAACCAGCAGAAGACAGTCGGTTAACTTATTAATTGTTAAAACTTTACCATTCCACAAAGCTAGGAAAATAGGAATTGCGCAAAAGCTTAAAGCACAAGAAACCTGATTTGGGCCAAAGCCTCCACTCGCTTCGAAATTAGAACTCGATGTAAAGTCAATTTCACTTACTTTAGCTCCCAAAAATAAATACGTCACCAAAGTGATGGCAGGTAACACTGCCCATCTCATCATCTGCCAAAAATCGTCCTTTGCGATTTCTCTTTGGTAACAGTAAATCCCTGTAAAGGCGAAGATAAAAGTGTAAAACTCATAGTAAGTGCTTGAAGCAAATATAATCGAATTGTTCTTTGGTTTAGTGTTCCTTTTCAATGGCGTTTAGACCACTACTCCCTTATCTGTTATGTGATATTGGAATCGTCTATCATTATCTTTGAGTTCAGATCATTTTGGGCACGCTTTACCGCTTTGCTCTCCCGCGGATCGTGGATCTCACAAGTTCGCTTTCGCGAAAGCGTATACACTCCCTTACCAATCAATAGGGAAGTAATCTTTTAAAAACTGACCACACCAATGTTTACCTGTATTAATACCATCAATTAAAGGGTCCATAACACGTGCGGCACCATCTACAATATCTAATGGGGGTTGAAAATCGTGAACATCTACTTTCTTTTTAGATAGTTCTGCAGGGTCTTCATCGGTTACCCAACCTGTATCGACTGCATTCATATAAATACCAGATTTAGCAAAAGTCGCTGCCGAAGTATGTGTTAGCATATTTAAAGCCGCCTTTGCCATATTGGTATGTGGGTGTCGGTCTTCTTTTTTAAACCTATGGAACTTCCCTTCCATCGCTGACACATTGATAATGTGCTTTTTACCTGTGTCCTCCTTCATCATAACATTAGACAAACGATTACATAAAACAAAAGGTGCTACGGCATTAACAAGCTGCACTTCTACCATTTCAGTGGTTTCTATTTCGCCTAGTTTTAAACGCCAACTATTGGTTTTTCGCAAGTCTACTTGTTGTAAATCGGCATCTAATTTACCTTCAGGAAATACTTCATCGGTTTGCAAAGTCGAATCAAAACTATAAGGAATCTGTGATAATTCTGCCGAATTCCTTAGACCAATACCAGGTTCTGGACCGTGCCAAGTCACTGGTAACACATTGTTTTTATTCGTTTTTGACGTAGGAATACTTAAATCGGATAATTCTTGTAAGCAGTCAATATGATCTTTTAATAAAGGTTGTGCCAATTCTGGAAGCTGTTCTACGGGTAATTTCTCATTTTCCATTAAATGAAAATAAAAACCTGACGGTCTTCTTACGGTTTGTGCGGCATTATTAATTAAGATATCTAAGCGATCATATTTTTGTTCTATATAGTTACAGAAAATTTCTACACTCGGAATATGACGTAAATCAAGGCCATGAATATGTAAACGATCACTCCACTCTTTATAATCTTCTTCTTTAGAGAATCGAATGGCAGAATCTGCGGGAAAACGTGTCGTTGCAACTACAGTCGCCCCAGAACGAAGTAACATAAGAGTTATATGATATCCTATTTTTAATCGAGAACCTGTAATGACAGCCACTTGATTTTTTAGATCTGTCGTTTGAAAGCGTTTCGCATAGTTTACATCGCCACATTCGGTACACATCGTATCATAAAAATGATGCAATTTGGTATAGACTTTTTTACAAACGTAGCAGTTTCTTGGGGATTCTAATTCTAACGTATCATCTGTGATTGCAGCTGCAGCCAGTAATTTTGGAGCTACAAATAATGCTGCTTCTCTTGCAGAGCGAATACCTGTCGTTTTTCTTGCGTGCTTATCTCTCGCAATCATTTTACGCTTCATTGCTTTTTTAGCATCTTTCCGTCTACGTTGAAACTCATCCCGATTGGGTCTAGACAACTCGCCAGCAACTTTGTAGAGAGCTATTCTTTGAGCTTCTGGTAATTCAAAAAGTTGATTGGTATCTTCTACTAACTCTTGTAATAATTTAATACAAGATGCTATCTCTAGATTTGGTTTGTTTTCACTCATGTTTACTTTCACTCTTTTGAGATACATCTGGTTTTATCGTTGACGTACTTGTTTTCTTCAAAACTTAAAACTTTTTTGAGATGAAAAAAATTTCGGTAAAGATAACCACTCTTTTGGGAGGACAAACCATTGTACACTAAAAAAGCTCTTCTATTTATGAGTCTTCTATTGACGGCATCTACCTATCGTCTTTATAGGTTCATATATAATATTCATCGTATCTAATTCATACACTAGATACTTTATAATAAAGGTTTTCTAACACATAGTATTATATTTCTTCTCATTACAGTATTCTGATATCTTTTACTATTTATACTCATTTATACTTAGGATATTTTAGTTTATAATTGTTATACTAATAACTAACAAATTGATTAGACTATATTTTCTAGTCTACTTTCCCTAAATGGCATTCACTATGAAAAAGAATCAACTTTTATTTCTACTATTATTACTATGTGCTTTTGGTATAAAAGCTCAATCATTATTTGATGACAGTTTTATACACGAAATACGAATTACTTCGCCAGATTCAGATTTATGGCAAAATATAGATGATGACTATAACATGTTCTATCCAGATGTTCCATATAGAGATGTGACTATAGAAATAGATGGAACAACGATTGCATCAGTAGGTTTGAAACAAAAAGGGTTTTCTTCAAACTTTTTTGTTACAACAACTAAAAAACCACTTAAAATTGATTTTGCAGAATTTGTAGATGATCAACGATACGATGGGGTTAAAAAATTAAATCTTATGAATGGTGTTGGAGATCCAGCGATTGCTAAAGATAAACTAGCGTATGATATGTTTAGACATCACGGGATACCAGCTCCAAGAATAGCACACGCAAAACTATTTATTCAAGGTGAATACTGGGGAACGTATGCCATGATTGAGCAAATTGATAAGCGTTATTTGAAACGTAACTTTGCTGATAATGATGGGAATCTATGGAAAAACAAAGGGAATTCAAATCTAACTTGGGAAGGGCCTAACCCAGAATCATACACCTTTGAACTACAAACCAACGAAGAGGAAAATGATTGGTCAAAATTTATTGAGTTTGTAGATGTGATTAATAATTCAAGTGATGCAACATTTAAAACGGCTTTAGAAGATATTTTTCATATCGACGAATACCTACGAACCTTAGCCATTGACTTACTAATTAATAATTGGGATTCGGATGGAGAGCATGGTAGGAATTGGTATTTATATCATGAGCCTACGTCAAATAAAATACACTGGTTACCTTGGGATTATAACTTTGCTTTTGACAGAGATGCTAATAATGGTTTTGGTGATCTAAATATCTTAAATACCGGAGCTCAAAAAGTGCTCATAGATCGCGTTCTTGCTGTACCAGAGTGGAGAGCAAAGTACTTAAGTTACATGTGTGAAATCTTAGATGTTAATATGACAAGTGATCGATTAGATGAAAAATTATCGCAGCAATTAGACTTAATTGATGATGACTGGGATTCATCAAACAGTTTTTATACAACTACAGATCTTAATCAAGCCATTGATGGCCCTACTTGGTTTGATCCATTTTTCGGAGTTACTAATCAAGGGATTATACCATTTATAGTAGAAAGAAAAGCTATTGTAGCAGCAGACCTTATCGCACTGGGGCATACCTGTATTCCAGTTGCTCCAGCAATAAATACACAAGATGTTGTGATTAATGAATTTATGTCTGATAACGATGATAATGATGAATGGTTAGATCAAGATGGTGAAAATGAAGATTGGATAGAACTATATAACAATACAAATACGGATATTGACCTTACCAACTATTTCTTAAGTGATCATAGCAGTTTTATGCACAAATGGGAGTTTCCTGAGAATACAATAATTCCTGCAAATGGTTATTTAATTATATGGCCAGACAAGGATATTGATCAAAACGGTCTTCACACTCAATTTAAGCTCGATAAAGATGAAGGAAATATATTCTTATCATACTTAGACGGAGCAATCATTGATAGTGTTGTGTGGACAGAAGAAATGGAAGAAAATACAAGTTTATCAAGAATACCAAATGGTACTGGAGATTTTGAAAATGTAGATGTGACGTTTAATGCTAATAATGATACATTATCGGTAGATGACTTATTATCAGAAAACTCTATTGAAATATTCCCTAATCCAACAAGCGATTGGTTAAATATTAAATTGAACACTTTAGCCCCTGACACTCAAATAAATATAGTTGATATTACTGGAAGGCAAGTGTATACTTCTACAATGAGTGCCGAAGATTTCAAAATAGATGTTTCTAAATTCTCTACAGGTTTATATATTCTTAATTTGACCAATAATTCTGCAAATTATTCTCATAAAATAATGATTAGATAAACTGTACCTAAAGTTTATATTCATATAAAAGCCCCTTTAAAATAATCATTTTGAAGGGGCTTTCCCATGGATTTATCTCTGAGCAAAATACTTCCAAAAACTTCTCAAAAATCTTGTCGTATTCTAATTACAAAATATCGTAAAAAACTATATTCGCGCCATGTGGATGTATTTAGGTTTATTGGCCGCACTTTTCTTAGGATTACACAGTTTATGTAAAAAGCATGCTGTGCAAGGCAATGAAGTTTTTCCTGTGCTTTTAGGGACCATTAGCTCAGGTTTTATAGTACTCCTCCCCTTTTTTATAGGGTCACTTTATTTTCCTGAATATACGCAACAGCTTGGATTTCATATGACTACTATACCTTGGGAGATACATGGTTTTATTTTTATAAAATCCATGATTATGACCGCATCTTGGGTTTTGGCATATCAAGCTTTAAAACATTTACCTATTACTATTGTTGCCCCCATACGATCTGCAGGACCATTTTTCACTTTTATAGGGGCCATTTTAATTTATAAAGAGATGCCTACTTTTTTACAATGGATAGGCTTTTTCCTTATTCTTTTTTCAGTATTACTCTATTCTAAAATTGGAAAAAAAGAAGGGATACATTTTAAGAAAAACAAATGGATATTTGCTATTATTGGCGCCACATTTTTAGGAGCTTCTAGTGGTTTGTACGACAAGTTCTTAATTCAAAGTTTAGCATTGAATCCACAAACATTATTATTTTGGTTTTGTTGGTATACCATACTCCTTTTAATAGTGATT
>CAKZKZ010000343.1 GCA_937124495.1 uncultured Dokdonia sp.
AGCCTGCTCATTATCAAACCAATAATATCTGTAGTTTAATAATTTTGTATTAAACGTTCTAATTCCGTTTAAAGCTTCATCTTTTTTAAGATATAATGAATCCATCACTTCTATTATTGCAGAAGTTACAAAAGAACGTGCTGAGTATGAATTTACCTCTACAACCAGAGATACACATTATCTATGGACATTAAGTGATCCAAAAAATATTGAAGCGATTCAAAAAGCATTTGCACAAATGCCACAGCTATATATTGCTGATGGACATCACCGTTCGTCGTCTTCTTATTTACTCGCTAAAGAGCATCAAAAAAATGATCCTGAATATCATCAAGAAGCCTCTTATAATTATTTCATGAGCTTCTTTATTCCTGAGTCTCATGTGCAGATTTATGAATTTAACAGACTCGTAAAAGACCTAAACGGATTATCAAAAGAGGAATTCCTCATTGCATTAGACACCTATTTTAGAATAGAGAACAGAGGTGTCACCACCTATAATCCAAGTAAACAGCATCACTTCTCGATGTATCTTGACGGAGAGTTTTATTCGCTCTATTTACGTAAGAGTAATTACAATTTTGAAAACACACTAGAAGCATTAGACACACAGATTTTATATAAAACCATCCTCGAACCTATTTTAGGGATTTCAGATTTACGTAACGATGTGCGTATATCGTATGCAGGTGGCAAAAAAGATATGATCTATGTAAAAAGTGTTATTGACAAAGGAGAATATGTTGTTGGCTTTGGAATGGTACCTCTCACTATGGACGAGCTTAAAACCATCGCAGATGATGGATATACGATGCCTCCAAAAAGCACTTATATTGAACCTAAATTACGAAGTGGCATTACCATTTATGAGTTTTAAAATGTATACTAGATAATCCGCATGAGCATTAAAGAGAACATCATACAGTTTCAAAAAAACATCCCCGATACTGTGACATTAGTCGCAGTGTCAAAAACCAAACCAGTCACTGCCATACAAGAAGCGTATGATAGCGGACAACGTATTTTTGGCGAGAATAAGATTCAAGAGATGTCAGAAAAATGGGAGCAACTCCCTAAAGACATTCAATGGCACATGATCGGTCATGTACAAACCAATAAGGTAAAGTTTATGATTCCGTATGTGAACCTTATTCATAGTGCGGATAGGCTTAAATTATTCAAAGAAATCAACAAACAAGCTGCACTGGCAGATCGTGTGGTAGATGTATTACTTCAAGTCAAAATTGCGCAAGAAGACACCAAATATGGAATGCCCATTCAAGAAGCAATCGATCTCCTTGATAGCCCTCAGCTAGACGCTTATCCACATCTACGTGTTGTAGGGTTGATGGGTATGGCTTCTTTTACAGATGACATGAATCAGGTCGCTGCTGAGTTTAAGGTATTGGAACGTTTGTTTACACGCTTTCGCGAAAGCAAAAACCTCAAAACCCTATCGATGGGAATGAGTGGTGATTATAAACTCGCTATAGAAAACGGAAGTACGATGATTAGAGTGGGAAGTGCTATTTTTGGAAGCAGAAATTATCAGTAGAATTAACACCCGAATAAACAGAATCTATAAAATAGTAGTATCTTATACTCTTTTATAAGTGGTATCGACTTACGCAATGATACTAAGATTATTAATTTTAAAATGATAAGAAATTCCCTTATTTCTGGGAATTAAGAATGTACGCGATTTTAGACATAGAGACGACAGGTGGTAAATACAATGAAGAAGGTATTACTGAGATTGCTATATACAGGTTTGATGGGCATACCGTTGTAGATCAATTTATAAGCCTTGTAAATCCTGAACGTCCCATACAGGCTTTTGTCGTGAATCTTACAGGTATTAATAATCAAATGCTACGTACGGCTCCTAAATTTTATGAAGTAGCAAAACGTATTATAGAAATTACCGAAGGATGTATTATCGTTGCACATAATGCGCAATTTGATTACCGTATTCTCAGCTTGGAGTTTGACAGATTAGGCTACCCCTATGAAAGAAAGACATTATGTACGGTAGCGCTTTCACAAGATTTATTACCTGGACATAAAAGCTACAGCCTAGGTAAACTAACAAGAGCGCTTGGAATTCCTATGACCGATCGACATAGAGCTAGTGGAGATGCCATTGCTACGGTAAAGCTCTTTAAAATGTTGCTTGCAAAAGACACTGAAAAAAAAATAATACAAGAATCTGTACGCGTTTTTCCTAAAAAAAACATAGACAAAAAACTCAAGGACATCATCCATGATGTTCCTTCAGTTTGTGGCGTCTATTACATGCATAATGTAAACGGTACTATTATCTACATAGGAAAGAGCAAAAACATAAAAAAACGCCTCACGCAACACTTTACAAGTGATAATCGTAAAAGCAAAAAAATACAAGAAGATGTAGTGGCTGTCACGTATGAAGAAACGGGTAGCGAACTCATCGCCTTATTAAAAGAAAATGAAGAAATAAAACGTAACAAACCTATTTTTAATAGGGCATTACGCAGAACAAAATATAAAATTCAACTCACTCATTTTATGGATGAGAATGGCTATATCAACTTTAAAACAGAAAAGGCAGATGGTCGTAAAAAAGGCATCACTACCTATAGCTCTATAGCATCTGCAAAGTCACATTTAGATCGTATTACTGACACCTATACACTTTGTCAAAACAAAACAGGACTGACCAATTCTAAAGGTAATTGTTTTGGGTATACAATTAAAAAATGTGAAGGTGCCTGTGTAAATGAAGAAGCTCCCGAAGTATATAATAAAAGAGCTCAAAGTTTTATAGATACCTATAGCTACGAAAACAAAAGCATGCTTGTGATTGACAAGGGACGCGATATAGATGAGCGATCTGTCGTGCTTATAGAAGATGGCATCTTTCAAGGTATTGGTTTTTATAATTTAAACTTCCAATTAAATAATATTGATGTTTTAAAGTCTATTATTACAAAAATGGATAACAATAGAGATGCACAGCATATTATACAAAGTTACTTACGCACAAAAAGAACACATAAGATCATCCCATTGTCCAAAATCACCAATCCCTAACTATTTAGTACTTTTATACTTTTAAAATATACTATTGGAAAACCAACGTAAAAAAGGCTGGAAGCACAAAATGCACGAGATCATCTATGAGGCAGATACCCCTCAAGGTCGGTTCTTTGATGTGATTCTCTTGATATTGATTTTTGCAAGTATTGTTCTTGTGATGCTAGAAAGCGTAGATACGTTAGATGCAAAATATCATGATATATTTTATGCAGGTGAATGGATTATCACGATCTTTTTTACATTAGAATATTTTGCACGTATCATAGCAGTAAACAAGCCTAGTAAATATATTTTTAGTTTTTATGGGATTATTGATTTTCTCTCTACCATCCCATTATATGTATCATTCTTTATTGTAGGCTCTCACGCTTTACTTACTGTAAGAGCGCTTAGATTATTACGTATTTTTAGAATTTTAAAAGTAACACGCTACATAGGGGAATCTAATAAACTGACGAAAGCGCTTGTAGATAGTAGAACTAAAATAAGTGTTTTCTTATTTACAGTACTTATTATTTGTATCATTTCTGGTACAGTGATGTACTTAGTAGAAGGTGAAGAAAGTGGCTTTAGAAATATCCCTGCAAGCATTTACTGGTGTATTGTAACACTTACTACGGTAGGATATGGAGATATTGCTCCTATCACACCTTTAGGACAATTCTTTGCTTCTATTATTATGGTTATGGGATATGGTATTATTGCAGTACCTACAGGAATTGTAAGTGCTGAGTATACCAAGAGTGCCCTAGAAGATACAGATCCTAACAAACATATACACACCAATACACAATCTTGCGCAAACTGTAATCATGACACCCATAATGATGATGCTAAATTTTGCGACCACTGTGGCTATTCCTTACACGATGACTAAATACCTCTTTGCTGTTGTAGGACCTACCGCAATAGGTAAAACAGCTTTATCTATAAAAATAGCACAACACTTTCAAACAGAAATCATCTCTGCAGATTCACGCCAGTTTTATAAAGAAATGATGATTGGTACCGCGGTTCCTGATCCTGATGAGCTTGATGCTGCAATACATCATTGTATTCAACACATCTCTATAGAAGACACCTATAGCGTTGGCCATTTTGAAAGAGAAGCCATCACCTTATTAGAAACATTACATCAAAAACATCCGTATGTAACAATGGTAGGAGGCTCTGGTATGTATGTAGATGCTGTTATCAATGGGCTTGATTATTTTCCTGATGTAACCTCAGGTATTAGAGAACAACTCAACGAACTATATACCACAAAAGGAATTGAAGCTCTACAAGAACTTCTTAAGGAAAAAGATCCTGTGTATTATGAACGTGTTGATATTCAAAACCATCAACGAGTGACACGGGCTTTGGAAGTATGCCTTTCTTCAGGAGTACCATTTTCTTCTTTTCTAGATAAGCCCAAACCTAAACGCCCATTTGAAACTATTAAAATTGGACTTTCAGCAGACAGAGCTGTGATCTATGACCGGATCAACAGACGTGTTGATCTTATGATTGAGAATGGACTGGTAAAAGAGGTTGAGGGTTTGCTTTCGCGAAAGCGATTAAACGCATTACAAACTGTGGGATATAGAGAACTTTTTGAATACTTTGAAGGAACCATCTCTTTAGAACAAGCTATTGAAAATATAAAAACAAGTACCCGGCGTTTTTCCAAAAGACAGTTAACCTGGTATCGAAAAGACACCTCTATTACGTGGTTTGATTATAAAACCCCTTTTAAAGAAATCGCTGATTTTATAAACAAGAAAACGTCCCACTAATGCAGGACGTTGATCACTTTCTTCACTAATACCGTTGTACGTTTACATTGCTTTTACAACAAGTCTAAACCCTTCTCCGTGTATATTTAAAATCTCTACGGTATCGTCTTTCTTAAGATATTTACGAAGTTTTGCTATATATACATCCATACTTCGAGATGTAAAATAGTTATCATCTCTCCATATTTTAGTAAGTGCAAGTTCACGAGGCATTAAATCATTCTCGTGTAATGCAAGCATACGTAATAATTCGTTTTCTTTTGGTGAAAGCTTGATAGGCTCTTCCTCTTTATAGGTTAAGAAACGTAGTTTAGAATTCAGGTGGAAGTTTCCTACTACAAATTCAAACTGTTTGCTATCTGCAAGAGAGTCTACGCTCTTACGTTGTATAATCGCTTTGATCTTCATTAAGAGAACTTCACTATCAAAAGGTTTATTAAGATAGTCATCTGCACCAACCTTATACCCTTTTAAAACATCTTCTTTCATAGCTTTCGCAGTTAGAAAAACTATAGG
>CAKZKZ010000344.1 GCA_937124495.1 uncultured Dokdonia sp.
GGGGTGGCAGGATTCGAACCTGCGACCTCCGCGTCCCAAACGCGGCGCGATAACCGGGCTACGCTACACCCCGAATTAATGTTAGCGGGTGCAAATATACTACTAATTATTAGTTACAAAACAATATTCTTATAAATCTTTTTATTAAAATAAAATAAGAGCTATTCACACGCCTTTTCATCACAAAATATACGCTTTCTAAGAACATAGTGACGAATACGATTTCACACTTCCTTAGTCCTCGCTTCTATGTGGAAATACTCAAACTCTACTATTTTTATATTCTTTTCTTAGCTTTCGCGAAAGCGTATCATTTATGTATTCCTTTTATAGATTATAGTTATCTTATAGCTTTCAAATTTCACAATTATGAGGCTTCTCTTACTTTTTATAGTATGTCTAGGATATACAGCAATTGCTCAAAAACTGACTTTTGATGAAGGAGTTATTGAGTATCAAGAAAAAACAATGCCCTACCGTATTCTAAAACCGGTAGATTTTGACCCATCCAAAACATACCCGCTTCATATTTTCTTGCATGGTGCTGGAGAACGAGGAGATGATAATAAAGCACAACTTATACACGGCAGTGATCTATTTATAGAACAAAGTACTAACTATCCCGCAATTGTTATTTTCCCACAATGTCCTACAGATGATACCTGGGCGCAACAGGAATACAGTAGAAATTATAAAAAGGACATAAATGTTTTCAAATTTCCAAAACAAAGTGAGCCTACTTGGGCGATGAGTACTGTCATGGCATTAATAGATGAATATGTACAAAGAGGTAACGTTGATACGACGCGTATGTATCTAAGTGGCCTTTCTATGGGAGGTATGGGTACTTTTGAGCTTCTTGCCAGAAGACCAGAATTATTTGCTGCAGCTACACCTATATGTGGTGGTGGAAATCCAAAAACAGTTTCAGAATGGGCTACAGAAACACCTGTATGGATTTTTCACGGAAAAGAAGACAAGGTGGTTCCTCCCATATATTCTAAAATCATGTATAAAGCTGTTTTAAAAACTGGTGCAACACCTAAACTGACGTTATATGATCACGTAGGTCATAATAGCTGGGGACCTGCTTTTGCAGAGAAAGAATTCTTCCCCTGGATATATAAGCAGAAAAGAAGATAATTTTAAAAACAGCTATGGATAACAAAAAACTAGACACAATATTCCACTCATTAATAAAAGACATTTCTGGAGGAAATGGCCACTGGCAATTTATATTAGGAGATACTCAAATAATTTGCCTTACCGACGAACTCCATAACAGAATGCGTCTCATGGCGCCAGTTATAGAAACAAAGGAAATGACTCCATCAGAAATGACTGCTTGCCTAGAAGCCAATTTTCATACAGCATTAGATATTAAATATGCAATTTCTGATGATGTGTTATGGTCTGTATTTATGCACCCTTTAAAAGAATTAACAGAACGTCAAGTAGAAGACGCCATACAGCAAGTATATGCTGGTGCTCAAAACTTTGGAAGCTCTTATAGTAGCTCTAATCTGTATTTCCCAACAAAAGAGGATAGAAAAAATAGGATGAATTAAATACAGAATAAGCCTGCTATAAAGCTATTATTAGCACTTCATTTTACGTACATTTGTGCAGCAAAATTTTGACACAAATGAAAAACACTGCATTAACCGCAATACACACTGCTTTAGGGGCAAAAATGGTTCCTTTTGCTGGATATAATATGCCTGTATCTTATGAAGGCGTAAACGTAGAACACGAGACTGTTCGTAAAGGCGTTGGCGTTTTTGATGTTTCTCATATGGGAGAATTTCTCATTACTGGAGAAAAGGCTTTAGACTTTTTACAACGCATCTGTTCTAATGACATTGCAAAGATTGGTGTCGGTGGTGCTCAATACAATTGTTTACCTAATGAAGATGGAGGTATTGTAGATGACCTTATTGTATACCGAATCAAAGAGAATGAATACCTAGCTGTTGTCAATGCGTCCAACATAGATAAGGATTGGGCATGGTTTAATAAACACAATAGCTATGATGTAGCCCTCAGAAATATTTCTGAAGATTTCTCATTATTGGCGATACAAGGCCCAAAAGCGGCAGAAGCGATGCAATCTCTTACCGAAGTAGATCTTTCTGATATTAAATTTTACACTTTCCAAGTAGCTCCATTTGCAGGTGCAGATAACGTGATTATAAGTGCGACTGGATATACCGGTAGTGGTGGTTTTGAAATTTACTGTCACAATAAAGATGTTGCCATGATCTGGGAGAAAGTCTTTGAAGCTGGTGCAGATTGGGATATCAAACCTATAGGACTTGCTGCTCGTGATACGCTCCGTTTAGAAATGGGATATTGCTTGTATGGTAATGATATAGATGATACCACTTCTCCACTAGAAGCTGGTTTAGGCTGGGTGACTAAGTTTTCTAAAGACTTTGTCAACAGTGCATCTCTTAAAGCTCAAAAAGAAGCTGGCGTTACAAAAAAACTAGTCGGTTTTGTATTGGACGAGCGTGGTATCCCACGTCAGGGATATGATATCGTAGATGATGAAGGATCAAAAATAGGTCATGTTACTTCAGGTACGATGGGGCCCTCTGTCGAAAAAGGAATTGGTTTAGGATATGTAACGATGGCACATGCTAAAGTAGATTCAAAAATTAACATACAGATACGCAAGAAAGCAGTACCTGCAACCGTTGTAAGACCACCTTTCTATAAAGGATAGTGTTACATTGTATCATACAATCATAAACACGTCAGGAATACATACTGATTTCTGGCGCGTTTATATTGAAAATTCCCCCAGTTATCGCTTATAAAAAATCAAAAGATAAAGTCCTTATTCTAGGTGCCTCTGGATTCCTAGGCGCTGCATTATATAAAGAATTGTATCGGTATTATGATACGTATGGAACCTATCATTCTGGGAAAATATACAGTGATAACAAGCATTTTTTTAGGTATGATCTCGTTGCCGATGATATTTTTGAACTTCTTAAAAAAATACGCCCTTCGGTTATTGTTTCTGCACTAAGAGGGCCTTTCCCTGCACAACTAGAAGCACACGAATTAATCACCGAATATGCTGCATTAAGTGGTTGTAAAGTGGTGTTTTTATCAAGTGCCAATGTCTTTGACGCTTTCTCGCATTACCCTAGTTATGAGAATGATAAAACACTTTCTGAAAGTATTTATGGAAAACTAAAAATACGTATCGAGACCTTACTCATGCGTAATCTACCCGAAAAGCAATATGCTATTGTACGATTGCCTATGGTATTTGGAGTGCAATCCTCTCGCGTACGCGAACTTAAAAACAATCTATTACTAGGCGAGCCTATCGAAGTCTTTCCGCATTTGATTATCAATACTACTACCGATTCAAAATTTAGTCAACAGCTACATTATATCATCAATCGAAAGTTACATGGCATTTTTCATCTAGGAAGCTCTGACTTGATTCACCATAAAGAGTTCATACACGATCTCGTTATGATGTTTGAGATAGCACGCAAGCCACTCTATAAAAATGTCTATACCAGTAATTTTGATCGCTACTTAGCCGTATTACCTAGAGACAATAAGCTTCCGAAGCATTTAGGAATCACTAATGAAGAAGTAGTTGCTGGGAGTCAGAAGATGTAGGAAATGATCTCTCCTAACGTCGAGATTGACGTAAGACCGCATCGCTACAAGACTCAGGGCATAGGACTTTAGTCATTTTGGTAGAATGAGGTACTAATGATGTGAAATTCCAAAAACCAAACATAAAGATTCCTCCATTGTTAATCGAAAAATGATCTTCTTCATACATGCTACATTCCGCATATAATCCTTCTACCCCAATAAAATCCGTACCTTAAACCCAATCAACACCTCCTACCACATGAAAACTAACATTCTCCTTCTACTCTTTGTTATCAGTGTTTGTTTTACGAGTTGTCAACAAGGCACCTCTCTCACTAAAAATGGAATGATCAAAGTGACAATTTTATATCCTAACAGTGACGGAAAAACATTTGATATGGATTACTATTCTCAAAAGCATATGCCAATGTTGAAAGGTCTATTTGGTGATACCTTAAAACACCTAGCCATTGATCAAGGAATTGCGGGCAGAACACCTGATGAACCTATCCCCTATTTAGCCATTGGCTATTTATACTTTGATACCCTTGCTGATTATGAAAAAGTTTTTGGGCCCAATGCAAAACAAATCATCAGTGATATTCCTAATTACACCAATATCCAACCTTTGATACAGATCAGTGAGATTATACAGTAACACGAGAAAATCGAAAGTTAAATACTGCTAAAAATCACATAAAGATAAAATAGCGTAGTACTCTATTTTAGAGTACTACGCTATTTCTTGTAGCTTCTATCCTTTCCCGTTATTTCGATAGAACGAGGCACGAATTAGAAATTCCAAAAAATCAAATTCCAAATTTCAAAACTGTCAACGAATTAGGTAACTTTTACAGAGACGGTTGAAACTTTTAACCCTAGCCATTTATAAAATTGCTCACTCAGCTTTAACACCTCCCTTACTCCCTCCTCAAGGAGGGAAACTCTCTTGCTAACGACTACCGTCTAAAAGCTAACGTCTAATAGCCAAAGCTATACCAACTACCTATTATAAGGATACTCACTTATCCAGTGAAAGCCTCTATTAATCAACAAAAAGTCGTCTTTACCTAATTGTCGAGCTTGCCCTGAGATCGTATCATTTTTATAGATGTAATGAAAATCTAATCCATCATCTGTTTTGGTATGATTAAAATCAAAAGAAGCATCACCATCACCCGGAGGGAAGAATTTAATCTTCTGAGTAGTAGAATCAATTTCAATTTTATAATTAACTCTTTTCTTATTCATTTTGTTCACTTGTACGCTACCTTTTCTTTCAAAGCGTATATCCTTCCAACGTGTATCACTCTTATAATCTACAAGTGTGTCACCATTAACGACATAATTGGTAACCTCATATACTCCGTATAATGGCGGTTTAGGATCATTTAAACCATATCGATCTTTAGATTGCATAACATCGTAAAGTCCATAGCCTAATGCATAGGCAACAACGATACTTTTTAAGACATTTAAACCAATCTTGAGTCCCTTTTTAAATGGAGGGCGTTTTATGGTTGTTAAGCTTTCGACAGCTTTGTTAGTGACTAAAAATTGCATCACTTTCTTTATATCACGTGATAAAAGGAACAGCGTCATAATCACTAAATGTGTAGACAAGATCTTCACTGGAACATCAAAGAAGTAGTTGACGGCCATGACATTCATCGCAGTCATTAGGGTAATTACTGCTCCAAAAGTGAGTGTACGTCTAAATAATAATAAGCCAGCACACACCTCT
>CAKZKZ010000345.1 GCA_937124495.1 uncultured Dokdonia sp.
AAGTCCCACATGAGATCTATAGCTTCATTTAATTTTTTTGCTATAAACTTATAATCTTCATGAGTAGTAGGACTATTTACAAAATCTCTACGTAAACGCTCTGCTAACTTCACAGCCGCTTCAACTTCTAAAGTATCCAATAGTAATCTTTCTTTTTCAATTGCATAGTTTTTTTCTAAAATTGTCAATCTTATTTTTTCAGAATTCGTTGTCCATTTTTCATTAGTAACGAAGTTTGATTTTATATTTAGTTCCTTAATTTTTAATTGATGTTCTTTCTCTAATAATTGGAGTTGATTATCAAAAACTTGCTTTTTAGTAATCAACTCTTGTTTAGAAAATTTATCAAGCTTTTTTATACTATCATAAAGCCCATTTAATTCATATATAGAATTATTTAGGATCTGCGTTTGAGTACTATCAATAAAATTATCATTATACTTAGGAATACTATAAGTATACTCTATCACTTTTTCTATAACCTCTTCAATTTTTGAGTTAGTATCTAGTTTATAATGTGATGTAAACGTTTCCTCTTTATCTAATTTAGAATTAAGTTCAAAAGGGCTAATATTTATCATTTCATCCTTTATAGAAGCTGCAACATCCATTTTCCATATCACTATATTTCCAGCTTCATCACCAGTTAATAATGTTTTGTCATCAATAAAATCTATAAATGTTAATGGGTCATTTAATCCTCTCAAAGTAGATTTTATTAATCCATTCATACCCCATATAATAGCTGTACCATCAGTACCACCAGATACAAAATATTCTTCATTCATAGATGTATTCAGAACCTTCATTTTAGAATTAAAAGGTATATCGATTTCATCATCATTAGCATCGATATATCTATCTTCTACAGGATCAAATTTAAATTTATAAATTTTGGGTTCACTACTGCCTGCAAATAGTTTCATTTCCTTTAGTGAATAAACAAAGTCATATATTTCAGTATTACTAGACGAAATATAACGATAGGCCTTTAAAGATCCATCTAAATTCAGAATTGTAATGTATGAACCCGTAGAGATCATAATATACTTAGGAAGCTTATCTTTATCATCAACAAATCTAACAGCATTAATTCCATCTAAGTAGCTGCCGTCGAGTATCCTGTGCTCAATATATTCTGTATTAATTTTCTTATATAATAAATTATCTATTACAAGAAAAAGACCGTCTGACGAAATAGCACATTTTTTTGGTTCTTTAACATAAAAAGTACTTATCGTATCTTTTTGAGAATTGATCACCATAACTTTGGAATCAATTATTTCATCTTCAAAAGGTTTATTATATCTAATTTCCTTAAAGACCATGTAATAGTCATTATCACCAATTTTATTGGCTCCGATAATTTCAAAATCATTATAAACTTTCTTATCGATTAATAAACCATGTTCATTAAAACGGTATAGCCCTTGCTTTGAAATTATATGGTAATCATTGTCTGATTTTCTATAGGCAAACAAAACTTCTTCATGAATCTGAAATCGTTTAACCATATAAGAATAATTATCCTGAAAAGAATTCTGTATATAAGATTTTAACTCCTCATTTTGATCTAAGTCATATTCATTACTTATTTGATAACTAAGAGTTGGATTGTACTTTTTAATTTCTTTTACTAAAACAAAAGCCTTTTTTTGTTCTGCAATTATATTCTTTTTATTTTCATTAATAGCCCATGCAATTAGCCCAAATATTATAATCATCATGACTCCAATACTTAGATTCATTTGGTTTTTAAATCTTCTACGGTTCTCTTTCCTTCTTCTTTTATTCTCTCTTAATAATATAGGTTTGACTAATGAATCATGGCTCAATTCTATTAAGCGGTTTTTACCTCTTACTTCTTCTTTTAATAATTTTGAGGTCAATAGAAAGTCTACACCTTCTTGCTCTTCTTTACTAAAAGACTCATAATCAACAGCCACTCTTTTAGAATTAGCAATCAATTTTCTTTCAATTACATTACGGATTGTGACTATTTTCTTTTGATCACGACCTAAATGTTCACTTAACCCTTGCAGTTGTTTATTGTAATGCCCTTCAAGAATTTTATCTAGTCCTTTTTTACCATTAAAATCCTTTTCTTGGATGAGAATATTAGGATGTTTTTTGTCAATAACAATATCCTCAATTGCACTACAAACAATCTGTAACTGTATGGGGTTAATTTCAATATCTTCTTTTGATATATAATGATCTATTTGACCTTTACTCAGAGATTCTTTGATGGTTTCAATGGCTTGATCATCAAACTGGAAAGGAAGAGAACTGAGATGGTCTGACTCTAATTGTGCGGGTTTTCTAATAATATCGTCAACATCTTTTAATCGTAACCGTTCAAGTCTAAACGTATTTGAAAAAATTGTCGGAATCACCTTATTTAGGCTTTTTAAATATCCAAGAAAATCTTCTCGTATAGAGATGACAATTTTTGCATCTAAGCCGCTGCGATTGATTGCCCTTAAAATTCTTGACATCGCATTAAAAAAAGCAGCCTTCCCTTTCGCATTATGGGGCAAAGTGAACATTTCTTCAAATTGATCTAACACAAATACAGGAGTGAATAATCGATTGTCTTTAGACCAGATCTCTAAACTATGAATAAAATCAACAATGTTTTCTTCATCAACTTCTTTACTAGTATTAGTAATACTTTTTCTCGAATCAAATAAATTAATTTCATAATCACTATCAGCATCAATTAATTGACAATGATCATAAAAGGCCTGAATAGGTTCTTTTTTAGAATCATTAAATCTTATTAATATAGGGTAATAATTATGCTCACGAAGTCCTTGAAAAATTTTGGTTTGTAATAATGAGGTTTTACCATTACCAGATTTAGCATATAATACCGTTAGCGATTCAGAAAGTATCGTATATAAAAGGGATTTAGCTTCTCTTTTTCGACCAAAAAACAATTTCCGAGATAAATCATTGTCACTATAGGCAATAGTACCAGGATATCGCCTTATTGTAAGTTCATTAATTTTCTCCATATTGCTTCATATTTCGAACACAAGCTCTCTTAACGATTTTAACAAAATTCTTTCTATTCTCAGCATTTGATAAATCATGGGAATTAATACTAGTTAACCACGATGGTTCTGTAAGCATTGAATCTATCTTGTCAAGATATCCAAGAAAAACAAACCTATCAGTAGATGGAAATCGTTTTGACCTATCTAAAGCTGTATGAATTTCTCTATAAACTTCTGTTTCATTAGCCTGCTTAAGATGTTGACTTTGAAGTAATATAAATGCTTGTGTTTCATCATTAATTTCCTTCAAAATTGATTCTTTCCAATCTCCTTCAATCTTTTCAGTGTCTAAAAACACATCAATTCCTTCATCCCTTAGATCATCATATAGCATTTTTGCTTGTACATGATCCTCTCTTTTATAACTTATAAATGCTTTAGGAGCATCAGGAGCCATTCTAGGTATTTCAGGTACATCTCCGTCTACATGAACTTCAGGATATTTTTCTGTATATTTTTCAATAAGTGTCTCAATAAAAGATGTTGGGTCATATTTATAAATCCCAACCTTTAAATCTTCTTTAAAAAACATGACAGACGGATCGGCTTCCTCAACATCATCAATATAATCTAGCGCATAGGATATGCTTTTTTTACCATTAAAACTCGCTAAAGCTTGCATTAAAATTCTAAAATACCAGTTTCTAGAAAGGATTCCGAAACCGATAAATAAGAAATACCTATCATCATTCTCGACCAGTTGACTTTAGGTAATCCAGGGTTTTTAGAAATTAAGCTGATTACAAATTCAATCCACTCATATTCTGATAATACCATTGAATCTAATTTATCTGTATGACCAAATAGGTTATAGAAAAAGGGAGTGTCTAAATTCCCTAAATCTTCATCAGACTCGACCATATCCTTATAGTCACCTTTGAAGTTATAAAAATCACTTGTGAAATTTTTGCTCCTTCTTGTATTTTTATTTGATTCTGCTTTTTCTAGAAAGAAATTCGAAAAATTTGTATCAACAATAAATGTTATGGGTAATTCTTTGATAAGTGAACTAAATTCTGGAGCGCTAAAATTTGATTTTTCAGTTGCAAAATATTCAGAAACAATATCGCCTAAGTCATCTCTTGATAATTCCTTATTTCCTAAATGCTTATACTTAATATATTCTCGTGAAATTTGAGAAAACTCCTTGTCTTTAAGACCATGTATAACCCTTTCTGGAACAGACTCAAACTTCTCTATTTCACTAATGAGAAACTTTGAAAGTATCTTATTAAAATTGGTTAATTTTTCATCCCCATTTTCTTTATGATAAACAGGAAATTCCTGGCCAATAAACAAAATACATTTATTTTGATGTATTGTCCTACAAAGTCTGCTCCAATCTTCGTCTTTCATAATTGCTTACGGCTAATTTACTTTCATAATACTTTATTTAATAATAATACACCACTACAAATTTATAAGATTGCATACTAAATAAGCATACCCAATAATGGGTGATTCTTATTTAATATATTATATGATACAATTTTAAATAGGGAATGTTTAGTAGCTTATAATTAAGTAATTAAATATAAGTAAAATATTTAAAATGTTTACTAATCTTTATATATCATCACTTAATCAAAGCATATTTACTTGCTTATGATTCATGGTTGTACGGTAGTTATCTAACCATTTGATAAAAGATAAGTACGCTTTCGCGAAAGCGTATACAGCTACATTTAAAAAAAAATTGTAAGAAATATCAAAAAAGACTTCTATCTATTTTTTCATCACTAGTTCATGAACGTTCGTCAAATAAAATAGTGCTTCCCTCCTTTCTGCTATAAGTTCGTGGTATCAAAAATAATTAGGACACGCTATGAACTCACTTAGAATAGAACAATTATCAAAGACATATCCAAATGGTGTAAAGGCATTGAATGATATAAATTTAACCATATCAAACGGAATGTTCGGGTTACTGGGGCCAAACGGAGCAGGAAAATCTTCTTTAATGAGAACGCTATCTACCCTACAAAAACCTACAAACGGAACGGTTCTCTTTAATGATATAGACATTATTGAAAATCCTCAAGACATACGAAATTGTTTAGGGTATTTACCACAAGAATTTGGTGTGTATCCAAAAATATCTGCTTATGAATTATTAGATCATATTGCGATACTAAAAGGGATTAAAAATAAAAAAGATCGCAAAAATCAAATTAGCGCTCTATTACAACAAACCAATTTATATCAACATCGTAAAAAGTCAGTGAGTACGTTTTCTGGAGGTATGCGCCAACGATTTGGAATTGCACAAGCGCTTTTAGGTGATCCACAATTAATTATTGTAGACGAACCTACAGCTGGTTTAGATCCAGAGGAAAGAAATCGGTTTCATAACCTATTAAGTGAGATAGGCGAAAATGTTATTGTCCTCCTATCTACTCATATTGTGGAAGATGTGAGTGATTTATGCTCAAATATGGCCATTATGGGGGAAGGTCAACTATTATCACAAGGAGTACCCTCTGAGCTAACTAAAGAATTAGAAGGGAAAATATGGCAAACTACCATAAAAAAAGACACATTAGAAACTTTTAAAACGACTTTCAATGTACTCTCTACCCACTTACATTCGGGTCAGATTAGATTGCGTGTGCTGTCTGATACTCAGCCTGAGCCTGAATTTGAATTAGTGACACCAAATTTAGAAGATGTCTATTTTTCAACTTTAGCTACAAAAAAATAGCCGCTCTTATGATATTTCTCAAATTACTTCAGTTTGAATGGAGATACCATTCTAAGCAAAAATCTTTTATTGTTTTTTTACTATTGTTCACTTTATACGGAATACTAGCAATCCCATCTGAATTTCAATTTTTGGAAATAAGCACCATGTATAATGATGGTTATAATTTAAGCCTATTAGCGGGTGTGATTAGTCTTGGCGTACTTTTTCCTTGTCTGTTTCTCTGTATTAATGGGCTCCTTAGAGATCAGAATTACACATCCGAAGAAATAATATTTAGCACAGGTATTACTAAAAACACTTTTTTTACAAGTCGTTTTTTAGGCATTTTTATACTCACATTATTAGTAAGTAGTCTTTCTTTTATAGGAGTACTCATTGGCACCTATCTAGGGGAATCTAATCCAGAAACAATACATGCCTTTAACTTTTTACATTATGTATGGCCTTGGCTTGTAGTAATTTTACCTAACGCTTTTATCATAAGTGCATTGTTGTTTTCGGCTACCTTGCTAAGTAAAAAATCAGTCATAACGTATATTGCTGGTGTTATCATTATAGGATTTTATTGGTTTTCTGCATTTACTATTAATTCTCCATTAATCGGTGGTAGTTCGCTTTCTTCGCCAGAAATTGTATCTAAAGTTTCATTAATAGATAGTATTGGTTTAGCGCCATTTTTTGAACAGACACAGTTTTTAACTCCTGTTGAGAAAAATGAATATTTGATATCTTTTTCTGGTCATTTTCTTTGGAATAGAATGCTCTGGATTGTTATTGCATTTGCAGCACTCTTAATCACCTACAAACTATTCTCTTTCAGAAAATTACAGGGCAAACCAAAAAAAGTAATTTTAAATAAAGAAGAAAAAATAAATACACAAGCATACGAGCCAGTACAAACAGTAGTAAATACCTCTAAAATGAAGTTTCTTGTATTTTGGTCGCTTATCAAAATAGATATTAAAAGTATCCTAAAAAGCATTCCATTTTTAGCACTTATGATGATATGGGTGACACTACTTATTCTTTCTTTTAATTATGCTACACACGGAATTGAAGTGTATGGTAGTCGCTATCCAACAACAGATCTACTTTTGGGTTTAATCATTGAGGTTCTACCTGTTTTTGGATTGTTATTAGTTGTGTTTTATAGTGGTGAATTATTATGGAAAACTCGAAGCCATAGATTTGATGGAATCATTGATGCTACACCCTTAAAGAATACACAGTTTTTTGCTTCAAAATTGGCTGTACTTATCATCATACCTTTGATATTAATACTTTTGGCTATTCTTACGGGAATAACATTCCAAATAATAAACGGTTATTTCAACTTTAATACCTCATTATACCTAAGTACATTTTATTTTGGAGGAGTACAATTGATGCTTTATGCCAATTTTTGCGTATTTGTTCAATCAATGGTTTCTAACAAATATGTGGGAATGCTAATTTCAGGCTTAATTATATTTCTTTTTGGGCCTTTAAGTGAACATATTGGAATAGAACATCCGCTCCTCCTTTTTAATAATACGCCAAGCATGGCACGTGCTTATTCTGATTTTACAGGATATGGGCAGTATATTTCAATATTTAATTGGATGTCCTTGTACTGGACACTATTCTCAGGAATATTAGTTTTACTAAGTTATAAATTTTGGAAAAGAGGCGCTTCAAGAAATATGAAACTAAATGCAATCTGGAGCATTAAAGAAAAAATAGCGATGGGTGTTGTACTACTATTGTTTAGTACCGTTGGAGCCTGTATTTTTTATAACACAAATATTGCAAATGACTATATAACATCAGATGAAACCTATGATTTTAATGAACAGTATGAACGATCCTATAAGAAGTATGATGATTTAACGGTTCCAAAATTGGTTTCTGTAACAACAGAAATGGATCTATATCCTAATGAAAACACTTACACAGTAATTGCAGAGAGTAAGATTGAAAACAGTTCTTTAGAAGCGATGAATACTATTTTTGTGACTGCGAGAACTCCCTTATCATCATTGCAAATAGAAAATAGTACACAAGTATTTTATGACTCCATATTGCATACTTATTTGTTTCAATTAAAAAAACCTTTACTACCTAGTCAGCGATTAAAAATGACATATCAAGTCAATAAAACAGCCACAACTTTTGATATTGATAATACAATTGCTAAGAATGGTAGTTATATAAAAAGCTCTCAGTTTAGTCCGTTTTTAGGGTATGTAAACCAATATGAAATTAGTGACCCATTTGAACGAGAACAAAGAGATTTACCTATTCAAGAAAATTCAAAACTGAATGACCAGTACTTAGATAATCATGCTAAGTTTAATTTTGAAAATGTTGCATTTGAAACTACAATAAGTACTGATATCAATCAAATGGCATTCTCTTCAGGCGAACTGATAAAACATTGGAAAACGGCAGGTAGAAATTATGCTCACTATAAATCTAAAGGCAGCATAGATCACATGGTTGCTTATT
>CAKZKZ010000346.1 GCA_937124495.1 uncultured Dokdonia sp.
CCTATTAACCAGTAGTTCTACGGTGATTGAAAAAACAGTATTTGATACGGTAGGCCATTACGATACGTCTATTAAAAGCGGGCAGGATACCGATTTATGGATTCGTATAGGCATGCACTACCCTATCGCTTTTAGTACCAAATCCTGCGCTTTTTATACCTATGCACCTGTAAGTTTATATAAAAGTATTGGCTCTGTAAAACACAGACCAAATTTTGTGGCTTATGAAGATGCTGAAAAAGAAAACAAAGCACTTAAGAAATTCCTAGACCTGAATAGATTCTCATTAGCCATACGCGCAAAACGTTGGAACGAATCCAAAGAAGCGCAGTTTTTTATAGATCGCATAGATCCTACAAGTTTATCTAATAAGCAGGTCAAATTATTACACGCACCTGCAATACTCATCAAATTACTTTTTGGAGTCAAAAGAATCTTAGAGAAGCTAGGAATAAGATTAGGAGTTTACTGAAGCTATAAAAGTATCATAATCGCGTATGTAGTCTGCTTCTTCATACTCATGAGAAGCAAGCACCAGACAAACAGCTCCAGACGAAAAGTTTTCCAATTCACGCCACATTCCTATAGGAATCAACAATCCTTTATTAGGCTTATTAAGCGTCACTCTTTTTTTATTTTTCCCGTCGTCAAGAACCACATCAAAACTTCCACTCAATGCCACCAAAAACTCCACACATTCTCTATGTGAATGCCCCCCTCGATACGCATCACTAGCCACATCATATAGATAATACACGCGTTTTACTTCATAAGGAAGTGTTTCTTTTTCTATAACAGCGAGATTTCCGCGAGGATCTGTTATTCTAGGGATGTCTAATAATGTGATTTGATCTACCATTTATCTACGTTCTTGACCAGAAGCCACGAGTTGTTTATATTTTTTAATTCCTGAAAAACCTTTTTTTGCTTTCGCGAAAGCGTACTTCGTCTTAATAATTTGATGTCGTACTAAGAAAAATACGTACTTAAGCACCCAAAGATAACTCCAAATTCCATAACATTTATATGCCAATCCACCTCTAAGAAACAAAAGCCGATCGCTTCCTAAATCTTGGCCTGAACTTACTTCCGGATGTGTCAAGATAACCGCAGATACAAAATACGCAGGGAGTTTTGCTTTCATCACATTGCGCATAAACACATACTCATTGGCACCACTAAACGTGGCGCCCAATCCAAAATGAGGATTATACAGTACGTCTTTGTCTAACAGTACGTCTTTTTTAAAACTAATGACCACCCCATTCACGGTTTTATAAGATGCATTCGTATGCTTTGTGACCACTGGATATTTCCTAAACAACGTACCATTTGTTTTTTGCAATTGAAACGTAACCACCACAGCATCCGGATATGTTGTATAGCCTCCAAGAACGATCGATTGCAAATCAGGAACATACATCACATCATCATCTGCCACGAGGCATACCTCGCCTATGGCATTTTGTATCGCCATATTCCGGCTTTGTGGCAAGCCTCTTTCTTCGGTGTTGATGATGCGTACATTTGCTTGAGTCGATACTAATAGTTGTGCTGTATCTGTTTGATTTATAATCAAAATTGGGTACACACTATAATCCCCATTTGGGAACATTGTCTCCAAAAATGAAAGGTCCGACCGAAACATGGTCGAAATTAAAATTTCAAAAGGAACAGAAACGGGTTTCATCTAGTGGATTATAGTATATTTGAAATAGTCATTCAACGCATGAAGATACTCTTAATAGGCGAATATAGTCGTTTTCATAATTCTTTAAAAGAAGGATTGGTTTCCTTAGGCCACACAGTCACGATTGTTGGCTCTGGAGATGCTTTTAAAAAATATCCTGTAGATATTTCTATCGCATCCACTTGGACGAATTCTAACGGATTTATTACCAAAATAAAACACCTCATCTATGCCCTTACAAAGCTAGATATTGCTGCTATAGAAACGGGCTATCACTTTTGGAAACATAGAGAAGAGATGAAGGGATATGATGTGGTACAATTTATCAACTCTTGGAGTATCCGCACAACCATACCCAAAGAAAAAAAATGTATTACATTTTTAGAGCAACATAATAAATCACTCTTTTTATCTGCTTGTGGTACCGATACGCCTTGGGTAGAAAGTTTACTACAAGACGAACTACTGCCTTATCACATGCTCACGCCTTATTTGAAAGATGCGTCATTAAAAGCGTACTATAGTCCTTCTTTAAAATATGTAACTCAGAAACACAAAGCGTTATATAATTTTCTAGAAAAAAAAGTGAACGCAGTCATTCCTACTGATATGGATTATCATATAGGATTACAAAATCATACAAAAGCAACAACACTTATTCCTACCCCTATTCACATAGGTAGACTGGAATATAAAGTGATGCCTGTTCAGGAGAAAATCGTCATCTTCCATGGTATCAACAGATCCAATTACTTAAAAAAAGGAAATGACATCTTTGAAAAAGCGCTACGTATTGTCCAAAAAAAATACGCATCAAAAATAGAAATCATTACCGTAGAATCATTACCATACTCTGAGTATATTAAAGCCTATGATAAAGCACATATTCTATTAGATCAGGTATATTCTCACGATCAAGGATATAACGCATTAGAAGCTATGGCAAAAGGGAAAGTGGTTTTTACAGGTGCTGGAATTCATTTTAGGGAGCATTACCAATTAACCCAAACCGTCGCCATTGACGCTACTCCAAACCCAGTACAAATCGCAGCAGAATTAGAACAGTTAATTCTGCACCCAGAACGTATTGAAGAAATTGCAAGGAATGCTAGAGCCTTTGTAGAAAAACACCATGATCATCTCTTGATTGCTCAAAAGTATCTTGAAATCTGGAGTCAATCTTAACGAAAACTATTTCTTACACACCAACAAGCTATCTAGAATATGTTGCTCCCCTTCCCAATCACGTGTCACCTCAGTTTGTAGCAATTTTGCAGGCACGCCACCGATCACAATATGATTTCCTAAGGCTGAGTAATCTTTATTACATAATGAGTTAGAGCCAATCGTTGTATAATCTGAGGTTTTGGTCCCTTTCATAATCGTAGAACGGTTGCCTACCCAATTATAACTCCCTAATTCAACAGGCGCTGTTTTAGGTTTCTTAGTATTCGTTTTTAAATCTATCAATTGATGAAAAATAGAATCCAATACCTGTGTTTGATACGTTACACGCACATAATCACCCAATACAATACGCTCTCGGCAAATAAAAATAACTTGAGACCCTAACGAAGAGAAATTTCCTATTTCACAATACGCATCATAACCTACTTGAAAATAGACATCTCTTTCTATATGAACATGCCCTTTAAAAACCAACGTTCCGGCAAGGACAATCTCTCCAAGTCCGCTAGAACGTGTGCGTACCTCAAAAGGGTGACCAAAACCAATCATTCCTTTTTTAATAGGAGCCTCTATACGAACTGTACCACATAAGTTGGTAAGTTTATAATTCCCATAAATATATACAGGCAATTTCATGGCCGTTTTAAAAGGAAACATCTTTAAATTAAAATAATACGTCTTGATCCAGTTTACATACCAAAACGCTTTCCAGCGCTTGCGTAATTTTCGTAAAGGGGTCATTAAACTCATTATTTTTTTCTTTTTAAAATCGTATCTATCAACGATCGAAATCCAATTTTGTTATCTAATAATCGAAATGAATATAGCGAAGAAATTACAATTAAAACGACAAGCACACCATATTTAAATCCAAGGCCATTAATATAGGTAGCAGCAAAGGCAGCTACACAGAACAATAAGCACATTAAAAAAACAACATTAAACCCAGCTTTCATCTTAAAACCATAGCGATAATACGTGATGATACGTACGCCTAGATAGTGAATGATAAAATACACAAGTAGACTAATCCCAATACCTTCTAAGCCCCAATAATAATACCCTATTATATTTAACACTAATAAAATAGCATTAAACCCAATGGCTGTTTTTGTAAAGAGTTTTGAATCCCCCTTGGCTATAATCACATAGCCTATAGACCAGGAAACGGCTTTAAATACCATGCCTAAAATACCCCAACGGACTAATGCTACCGCAGGTTCAAACTCACTAGAATATAATAATGTAATGAGTAAGGGTGCAAAAGCAATAAATATAATGACAATAGGTGTAATTAATAAGATCGCAATAAAAGCTTGTTCAAAAACGGTTTTAATCACTGCTTTTAGATCATCACAAACCGCAGCTAGTCTCGGATAATAATCTGTAGACATGGCATTAAAAATAAGTCCTACGTAATTATTTAAAATCGCGATCCCAGCGCCATAAAATCCTGCCTCTATTTCTCCCCCTTCAGAACGGATATACACCAAAATAAGATAGGCAACAATCAATCCGATGATACTACTAAAACTAAGCGCTAGTCCTAGCTGAATCATAGGTTTCCCTTCTGAAAACACCGTTGCATTTGTCACAGAAGCATGTGCCTTCACTGTCCTTCTTGCAAATACATACGCAAATAGAAATACAAATCCGGAGGTAATAACAATAGCAGGCAAAATTCCATCTAACTTTAAATAATAATACAAAGGGATGGTGATCATAAGTCCGGCTATGGAGCCATAAATATTTGCTTTGGCCAAAAAAGCGAGTTTCCGCAACCCCTGTAAAATAGCAAAATTACTCATGGCAAGCTGATTGAAAACCACTGCCAATCCTAGCCACATAAACGTATACGTATACTCGTAAGAATCAAAAGTAAACTTGCTTAAAATTCCAGAAAAAACAACAGTAAAAATGGCTCCTATAATCGCTGTCATCCATACCAAGCGTTTTAAAATAGCAATCATTCTATACGCTTGTGTTTCTTCTCCTTTTTTATAGTGAGAAGAAATTTCTTTGACCGCACTTTTATCAAGCCCTAATTGAGTTGCTTTGGTAATCAACTGCAACGGACGTGTCAATAAATTTGAAATCCCGACACCTTCTGGTCCTAGTAAAGTCGCCATGATTTTTGATCGGATGACCGTCACTAGAATACGAATGACTTGTACACCACCAAACAGTGAAGTTGCCTTCATCACTTGTTGATATGACTTTTTTTCGTCTTCCAATTAGTAGTTATTTAAAATTGAAATCACTTTAGTAATCGCAGCATCATCCATAACAGGGTGTAATGGAATACTCACCACTTCGTTATGGATTTGCTCTGTCACAGGAAAAGAGAGATGTGCATAAGCTTGCAAAGCTTCTTGCTTGTGAGGCGGAATTGGATAATGTACAATCGTACTCACCCCATTTTCTTTCAGATATTCACAAAGATGATCTCTGGTTTTGCAACGGATCACAAAAAGATGAAATACGTGTCCTCCATCTCCATTCCAAGAAGGAAGTACGAGTTTAGGATTGTTTATTTCTTCTACATATTGTTTTGCAATGACGCGTCTATGATTATTTGCAGTATCCAAGTCACGCAATTTGATTCGCAAGAATGATGCTTGCACTTCATCCAATCGAGAATTCACTCCTGAATACGCACTGACATAGCGTTCTTTAAATCCGTAGTTACGATAGGATTTAACCACTTCGGCAAGGGCTTGATCATCTGTGGTAATCGCACCTCCATCGCCAAGTGCACCGAGATTCTTGGTAGGGTAAAAACTAAATCCTGATGCATCTCCTAAGCTTCCGCTTCGTTTTCCATTGGGAGTCATTGCTCCATGCGATTGTGCTGAATCTGTTACAACTAATACGTTATTCGCTTTCGCGAAAGCGGACACACGTTCCATATCTGTTAGCTGACCATACAGATGTGTTGGCATGATGACTTTGGTCTTTGCCGTCACTTTCTGCTGAAGATCATCAAAATCAAAATTATAGGTCTCTACATCAGCTTCCACCAATACTGGAATTAAACCTGCTTGTTGAATTCCTAAAATCGTTGCGATATAGGTATTGGAAGCTACCAGTACCTCATCGCCCTCAGAGAGTTTTCCTAAGATCTTATAGCCCTCCAGAATCAATCGAAGTGCATCGAGTCCGTTGGCAGTACCTACACAGTATGTTGTGCCACAATAGGCGGCAAATTCTTCTTCAAAAAGACGAACTTCATCACCTAAGATATACCACCCTTTTTCTAGAAAGGCTTTAAATTTTTCTTGAAACTCGGCATCATACGGAGCATTGATCGCACGTAAATCTAAAAATGGAATCATAGCCATACGTCGTTTAAAAGGTGATGGTTTGCTGTCTCAATCTCATAAAAACGATGTACGTGGGTACGAGCGCCAAAACATTCTTTCCAATACGAAAGTCCTTTGTTGAGTTTTTGTCCTTGTTGTTCATTAGAAATGCCGAAATCAAAATATCCTTTTCCAGAAAATGTATCTGTAATGAGTGCTGAAAAAAGAAAATCTAAGGCACCTAATTCTTGTTTCTGCTCATTGGCAGATATATATTGTACGTGGGCTGTTGTTTTGGTTTCAAAAATAGTAGCACCGGCGACGATCTGATCGTCTTTATAGACATTAAATTGCCTTATGTTCTTAGGAAATTTCGTTGTAAGCTGTATAATTTCGTCTAGAGTATGCGTTGGTTTTGCGTTATGACGTTTCGTAAGATTCGGAAGTAATATCTCATTCCAAAAAGATGTAAAATCTTGCGTTTCTTCTATACGTAACCCTTGCTTTTTAGCCTTCTTCACGCCTTCTATTCTATTGGATTGTATCGCTAGTCTATGGCGATAATCAATCACAGAAGCTGTATCGACGCGTGTACAATTAGCTTGTAGAAGCTGTAACACATACGCCATTTCTTCTGAGGGAAGCTGACAATAAAACGAAGGTACTTCTTTAAGATGTAGTGTTGTGATTCCCTGATCGTATAGATATTCTAAAAGCACTTGACAACCCTCAATCACATCGACAAGCTTTACTTTGGGAGCTAAAACCAATCCTCCATACGGCAATCCTTGATGGCTGTACAATTCCTGATCTACCGAATTTGCAGGTAAAACGGCAATGAGTTTTGAGCCTTTATACAGAAGCAATGAGTGATCAGTAAACCGATCGCTATGATACTCCATAAAATCTCTATGAAATAAAAACGTCGCATTTTTCGCGGAAGCGATAAAATCATTCCATGTCTTGTAGTCTGAAGCTTGATAGGTCTGTACGGTATATATCGTAGTATTCTTTATGATAATGGTTTTGGTTAATGAGTGTATTATAAGGATAACGATAGAATTGTGAGTATCGTTTACACACCCTATAATTATCCTTGCTAAGATATAAAAACGAGAGACTATCCTGTCTATCTTCAAATAAGTTTTAAATAGACAAGAACACCTCCCTAGCCCTCCTTTCTAGGAAGGAAGACTCAAATGTGATAATTCTTTTGGTATGCTTTCGCGAAAGCGTATAAAATAACCTAAACAAAAGCTCCTTCCCTCAGCGAGGGAAGGTGGATATATCGAGGAACGAGATATAGACGGAAGGGAGAGAAGCCCCCTACCCCCCAAAGGGGGAATGAAAAAACGTAAACAATCCCTTCTCCCTCTGGGAGAAGGTTAGGATGAGGGGAAAAAATGCATCCAAAACCTCACATCACAAATAGAGTACTGCTCTATTTTAGAGTACTACTCTATTTGTGGTTTTGGGTTTTCAATAAACTAAATGATCACACCTCCCTAGCCCTTACTTCGACAAGCTCAGCGCATCGCCTTCCTAGGAGGGAAAACTCAAATGTGCAAATTCTTTGTACGCTTTCGCGAAAGCGAACTTGCGAGGTTCACGACCAAAGGGAGAGCATAGCATTAAAGCGTGTAAACATAAAAAGCCCTATTCATAATGAACAGGGCTTTAATATTAATGTGATTCTGAAACAGGTTCAGAATAAACTTAAGCAATCTTATTACGCTTACGATCTACTTCTTTTAAGAATACTTTACGTAGACGTAAGTGATTTGGCGTTACCTCTACATACTCATCTTTCTGAATATATTCTAATGCTTCTTCTAATGAGAATTTGATCGCAGGAACAATCTTTGCTTTATCATCTGCACCAGAAGAACGTACATTACTTTGCTTTTTTGCTTTGGTAATGTTAATATTCATATCATCTTGACGACTGTTTTCTCCAAGCACTTGACCTTCATAAATATCTTCTCCTGGTGATACGAAAAACTTTCCACGGTCTTGTTACTTATCGATAGAATAAGGAATTGCATTTCCGTTTTCCATAGATACTAAAGAAC
>CAKZKZ010000347.1 GCA_937124495.1 uncultured Dokdonia sp.
TAAAAGCTTCTGAAAAACGAGTCGGATTTTCGTCCATTCGAATCGCCAACAACAAATAGCCGTACAAAGCCTCCAAAACATGTTGCCAAGGACGCACCGCATTAGGATTTCGCAGGGTAACTTCCTTGCCTTCACTTACTGCACGGACAATATCGGGAATAATTCGATTTTCTGCCCAATCTCCCCCGCCAATTACATTTCCAGCCCGAACTGTTGCCAAACTTGTTTGGTGGATCGCATAATCATTCGGATTGAAAAAACTAGAACGGTAAGAAGCACTGACAATTTCTGCACAAGCCTTGCTTGCACTATAAGGATCGTAGCCGCCCAAATGATCGTTCTCTCGATAGGGATAATACCATTCCCTATTTTCGTAAACTTTGTCTGTTGTTATATTAATAATAGTACATTTCCCTTCCACCACTTTAGCGGCTTCTAGCAAATTAGCCGTTCCTATCGCATTCACTTCAAAGGTATACACAGGTCGATTGTAGGCATCTAGGACCAAAGGCTGGGCCGCCATATGGTAAATTATATCAGGCTGAAACTGCCGCACAGCATCCAACAGTTGTGCTTTATCACGAATGTCCGCAACAAGCGATTCACACAAGGCATCTCCATTGATGTCTTGATAAAGCGACTGCTTTTCGGCTTCCAAGGCATAGCCTTTGACCACAGCACCCAAACTATTGAGCCAAACTGTCATCCAAGCACCTTTAAAACCAGTATGCCCTGTCAGAAAAACTTTTTTACCTTTAAAAAATTCTTTGAGTTCTACTCCTGTTACCATCCTTAGGCTGTTCGTAATAATGAATAATAATCCCTTGATTTACCAAATTTTCCAAGCAGGATTTCCACTATCCCACATACGTTCCAAATCACGTTTGTCTCTCAAAATATCCATGCATTTCCAAAAACCATCATGTTTATACGAAACCAACTCATTATCCGCCACCAAGCTACGCATGGGAGCATCTTCCCACATAATTGGCGTCATATCTTCCTCTCTCAGATAATCAAATACCTTGCGATTTAACACAAAGAAACCACCATTAATCCATGTACCACCACCTTTAGGTTTTTCTACAAACTCTGTTACTGTTCCTTCTTCATCTGTATTTAAAACACCAAATTTCCCAGCAGGTTGAACCGTTGTTACCGTAGCAATTTTATCATGTGTATGGTGATAATCGACCAAAGCTTTGATGTCTACATCAGAAACACCATCTCCATAAGTCAACATAAATTCTTCGTCGTCGCCAATGTATTTTTCTACCCGTTGCAAACGTCCTGCGGTCATGGTATGCAATCCAGTATCCACCAAAGTTACTTTAAAGTTTTCTGAGTTGGTTCGATGCACTTCTACTTGGTTATTTGCCAAGTCTACTGTTATATCTGAATTATGATAAAAGTAATTGATAAAATACTCTTTGATCATGTATCCTTTATAACCCAAACAAATTATAAATTCGTTGTGACCATGCGCTTGATACATTTTCATGATATGCCACAAAATAGGTTTCCCAGCAATTTCAATCATCGGTTTAGGGCGCATGTGTGATTCTTCTGAAATTCGAGAGCCTAATCCTCCCGCAAAGATGACTGTTTTCATTTTTTCAAAGCTTTTTGATACACGTTATAATATTGTTTTGCTGTATTTTTAACATCGAATTTTTCGAATGCTTTTTGTGCTAACAAGACTTTCTTTTCTTTATAAACTGGATCCAAGAGGAACTGTTCCATTGCTTTTTTCAAAGCATTGATATCTGCTTTTCCTGCTTCATCAAATTTTATGATCTCTCCTGCAATTTGTCCCTCTATTGTTAACATTTCTACAATTGCACCTTTGTCAGTAGCAATTACAGGCTTGCAGCAAGCTAAGTATTCAATAATGGTAAAAGGCATTTCTTCTTGTGGCAAATATGTTGGCAACAATCCTATTGTAAAAGATTGGACAACTTCCAATGGAGTATCTGTTGGTCCACAAAATAGAACAAAATCTTTATATGCTTGATATTTGATTTCTAATTCATTTAGATAGTCGCTTTTACCATATAATTTTAATAAAATCTTTCGCTCAGGATAAGCACTTACCAACTCTTTTGTTGCTAAAATAGCTTCTTCCCAGCCTTTATAATGGACTCCTCTAGCAATCAAGCCAAAAACGATTAAATCCTCATCTTTAAATCCTTTTTCACCCACTACATTAGGTGCATTTATTCCATTAAATATCCGAACAAATTGCTTTTTTCTAGCCGCAGTCAAATCTCCCAAAACAAGTTCAAATGGTTTTAAATTCTCAGGAGATAAATAAACTATACTAGAGGCTGTTCCTAATAACTTATTAAAAACAACTTGGTATTTTTCTTTCATTTCCAAAGGCATCGAAGCTGTAATTTCCTTATACGCTCCGTGTAAAGTGGTAATATAAGGTATGCCTATTTTCTGCTGTGCTTGATAGACATTTTCATCTCCCGTTTGTATGTTATTATGAATAAGGTCTATCTTATTTTTTTGTACTATTTTCAAAAAATACCGAGTCGTCAGCCATTCTTTTAAGTCAAAGGTAGGTACTACTTTTTTTATCCAATTACGTAGTTTATTAATAACAATAATCGAACGTCTATTCTTTGATAAGGTTAATATTTCAATTTCTGGAGGAATCGGTTCGTTAGAACTTGTATCAACTTGCTCTGGATGGTGACAAAAGATTGAAACTTTGACCTCTGGCAATTGAATCAACTCTTTTCCCAATTGAATGACAAATGTTTGTATGCCTCCAATTCCAAAACGAGATATGTAAAAAACGATATGCATTAATTTATTTTGCTTTTCTTAATTCTGTACTTAAGTAGCATCCACATGAATTTAAGATAAAAAGGCAATGACACTGCCATCATCAATTTTCTTATTGCTGCTTTTTTCTCAAAAGAAACTCCTTGTACACTAGTGTACTTAAATAAATAGCGGTCTAAAATAGCCAACTCTACCTTAGTGTAATCTATATTTTTTGTTTTTAACGCATTTAAAATAATGGAATAGAATTTCATATTCTCTATCAATAGTAAGCCTGATTTATCATTCGCTTTAGTAACATTTTCGGCATGTGTTCGATA
>CAKZKZ010000348.1 GCA_937124495.1 uncultured Dokdonia sp.
ATTTCTTAATTCTAAAATAGAATCAAGGGTATGAACAAAGATATCATTTTAACCAAGCATAACCGTAAACTCACCCAAGACAATCGAACCGCCGTGTGCACAAGAATCACCAAGTCTAGCCGCAGGCATTCCACCTATGAGAACTGTTGTAGAACCCATTGCAATTGTATCAGGAGGTCCTACACAAACGCACATATCTCCTACTAAAGCTGCTGGTAATTTACCAATCATGACTGTTGGGCATCCAGGCCCTACAATTGGACCACCAACATGTGGAACAGGTCCGGTAGCCGCTGGACAAACGTGCATATCTGTTAATCTTGATGCTGGAGGTGCCATATTATTTATTTTTTTGTTTTAATTTTATTAATTCGAAAGTTTAAGCTCTTCTTTCCTATACTTAGTTAATCATAACAATTCCACCTTTGAGTGTCAACATACCACCACCATCTACGGTTCCCATTCCAGAGCCTTTGACTTCAAACTGTGCTCCTTCTGCCATAAATGCAGCAGTACCTTTCGCTTCAAAATTAACTTGAGCTTCAAACTTAACATTCATTCCTTTTCCTTCAATATCATTGGTTGCTTCCATTGCAATCCCTTTCTTCGCTGTAATTTTGATATCACCTGTTACATCAATCGTCAAATCTTGATCTACGGTCAATGTAACTCCTTTGGAGTCCATCAAAAGATTATTCTTATTGACTGGATCATCAATTGTAATTGTATCTTTATCATCATCAATTTCAATCATCATCTTGTCCTCAGTAAAGACCTTGTATCTGTTGACACCAGGTTCATCATAGAACTCCATACGCAACTTTCCTTTATTAAAAGAAAGTCCTTTCATGTGATTTTCTGCTGTTGGATCATGTGCCTCTTCAGTAGTTACAGATCGTTTACTACTATATAGTGACCCTAAAATAACAGGATAAGTTGGGTCATTATCAAAACACCCTAAAATGACCTCATCCCCAACTTCTGGAAAAGAAATCATCCCACAATCTTCCGTAGCATACAGTTGAGAAACTCTCGCCCAAACTCCTTCTCCTTCCAAATTATCAATAATTGGAATATTAATTAGCACTCTATATTCACCATCTGGATCGCCATTCACTTGAATAACAACACCATGTTGCAGACCATTTATTGCTGGTAAAGCTCCACCTGCTCCCAATGGAGTTGCTGATGGGTATTTTTCTAAATGTGTTTGCTCTGGAATCCCCAACTCTACTTCTGTCAACCACTGAGCATCCTTGATCGTATGACGTACCTTACCGATATAAGCATCTCCATTAAATCTACTTCCAAATCCAACTAATTCAACAACTTTACCTACTTCTATCTTTTCAGAGCCTACAAATTTCACTCTTCCACGAATTCTTGACAAATGTCCTCGTTGATAGATAGAATCTGCCCAAGATTGAATAAAATCTTTTGTAATAGGTGCTGACGATTGCAATAACTCTTTAGGTTTGAGTACATCTGCTAATTTAGCACTATCAATATCTCCTTGGCTATTTGTTGTTGGTTTAGCACCCTCTACATTTTCAATCGCTTGCGTTGTATGATCCCAAAAATTAGCTTGAACTTCTTCATATTGATGTGAAGAATCTATTTTAAGATCCATTTCCATCAAATCGACTCCATAAGTAATACTAATATCTGTTTTTTCAGATACCGTTGGTTTTTTGATATTTATCTCTCCATCATTAATAATGGTAACCAAACTATTTGCATCTGCTCTAGCTTGAATAAAATCCCAATTAGTACAATAATATTGAATTAGTTTCTTATGTGTCCCCGTAGTAGAGTCGACAGTTGCACTACCTTTTATGCCAGAATCACTAATAATTGCAGAAATAATATCTGAATCTGTTTGGTCATAAAAAATCATGTTTCTACGACCAACTGTTAATGCAAGTGCTTCATCACGACAAGTCAAAATCAAACAAGAAGAACCATCTTGATTCAGTTTAATACCATGTTCTATGATTAACCCTTTATAAATACTTGACATAGTATCCGTAGGGTCATGTGCGACTTTAATTTCAATTTCCCCACCAGGTTCAAACATTTTTTCCTCACTTTGAGGAAATGTTTGTTCTCCAGAATCACCATCAAAAATAACCACTTTAGCATAAGGTATTTTATTTACTTCTTTAACGCCTTCAGTCGATAAGACTAACATTGCATCTGGAAGCTTTGTACCATCTACCGTTATTTCGATATTAAGAACCCCGGTTTTGAGTTTTTTTATAGGAGAATCAGCCATTCTATTTTTATAATATTAATTGCGTTTTAATTAAGTGTAAATCTAATTGACGATTAGATCACTTTATTTCCTTAATAGGAGTACTTATATAAGATTTAGGGTCTTAACTCATAATCAATTAGATCTCGAACTCTGTTTAAACATTCTTGAATGAGTCGTTCTTTTTCTAGTGTAGGCATAGCACCACCACCGCCTCCATCTCCTTTAGAAGAAGTACCCTCTTCATTTTTTTTATTAATTTTGGTGTTAAATGTCAGTTTATTAATTGAAATAGACATAATAGGATTGATTTAAGTTTAAGCGCATCTTAAAATACACTTTTCAATGGAGATCAGTACAGTAGTAATTTAGTCCAAAATTAAAGAATTTTTAAACGTTCAATTTCTGTATATTTGAACTTAATCGTTTCTTTAATTGGTGTATCACCTCCACTTGAGCTCAAGTCAGAAATCCCCCAGCTTGTTGGAAAAGCTTCTTGCCCTAAAATTCTTC
>CAKZKZ010000349.1 GCA_937124495.1 uncultured Dokdonia sp.
GTGCAAAATAGATATATATAGCTACAAAAAGTAAAACAAATAAAACACCTATAATCACCATACCAGAGACTCCTCCAGGAACTAAAAGGTCTATAATAGAAAGTGTTTTTTCTACAGGTTCATCTGTAGTAAGTGCATCGGCAGCGTCTTGAGCGCCATCTTGCAGTAATATGTTAATCATAATTCAGGATTAGTTAAGTGTATAACGCAGTATCTAGGGAATAAGTATATGCTATAATGAGAACATGATGACTAGATATAGGTAACCTACTATAAATCCTACAGCTGCTAGCCAAGAGATTTTTTTAAGGTACCAGATAAAATCTATTTTCTCCATTCCCATAGCGGCTACTCCTGCCGCCGAGCCAATAATTAACATACTTCCACCAGTTCCTGCTGAAAATGCTATGGCATGCCATAAATCTGCATCTAGCGGTGTACCACCATACATTCCTATAGAGGCTGCTACTAAGGGCACATTATCTATAATTGCCGAGAACACTCCTAATAATGCCACAACGACATCTTGATTAGGAATGGCAGCTTGCAAGACTTCTGCGAGGTATCGTAATGTACCTACTTGTTCTCCACCTATAGTTCCGTATACAAGAGTTTCTAAGGCTCCAACAGCCATTAATATCCCTAAGAAAAATAGGATACTACTGATCTCTATACGTGATAATGCTTTATGTGCAGAATATAAATGACGGCGCTCTTTAGAGAAATCTTCTTCTGGATGAATGTATTCTGAAACCAGCCATACAATTCCTAAAGCCAACATCATTCCCATATATGGAGGGAGATGCGTTAGGGTTTTAAAGATCGGTACAGATACAATCATTCCCAAACCTAAAAACAACATCGTTTTACTACTTAACAAACGACCAGCCTCTTCGTCATCTTCCAATTCTTCTACTTCTATATCACCTTTAAAAGCTGGCAAATACATCGCAATGGCAAAGGGTACAACAAAACAAAGTAATGATGGTATCACCAATGTAGTGACAAGTCCACCTACAGATACTTTATTAGCAATCCATAACATCGTTGTTGTCACATCTCCAATAGGAGACCAAGCTCCTCCTGCGTTTGCTGCAATCACGACAAGTCCTGCAAACCATAATCTTTCGTTTTTATTACTTATTAATTTTCGCAATAGCGTAATCAAAACAATTGTAGCCGTAAGATTATCTATAATAGCAGATAGGATAAATGCTAAGATTCCTATAATCCATAACAGTTTTCTTTTACTACGGGTACGAACAGCAGTTTTAAGGACTTCAAAACCACGATGTAGATCTATAATTTCTACGATGGTCATCGCTCCTATAAGGAAAACGAGAATCTCTGCTGTGTTCCCTAAATGATGTAGCAATGTATTTTCAAATCCATGAAGTGCATCATCACCTCCAGTTAAAAAACTAAAAACTTCTTCATGAGAATCTACTACATTAAACCAACCTTGACTAAACCCAACAGCTAGAAAGGCCCACATCAGGGAAGCCATAATAAGTGCAGGGACTGTTTTGTCAAGTTTTAAAGGATGCTCAAGGGTTATTGAAAGATATCCAATAACAAAAATTAGTATAATAACTGATTCCATAAAAAGTTGGTTTTTAAGAAGCTTTTAAAGTAGTTGTTTTAAAGCAATTTCAAAAGCAGTATTGCTAATATTTTTTGTGTTGTTATTTTGATTGTACGTCTGTTGGATCGCATTTCTAATCGTCATAGAGGTATCATCAAAAATAGCATCATCTGTCATTTGCACTTTACGTTCCATAAAATAAGCAAATACACGAGCCATTCCACAGTTCGAAATAAAATCTGGAATTAAACTCACTTTAGCATCCGTATGCTCCATGATAGGTCCAAAGAATATTTCTTTATCTGCAAAAGGAACATTAGCTCCACAAGAAATCACTTCTAAACCTGTATTAATCATACGGTCTATTTGATCTTGAGTAATTAATCTAGAAGCTGCACAAGGAGCGAAAACCTCTGTTTCAAGATTCCAGATACGCTCATTCATTTCTGCAAATGGAATCAAGTTATCTCCTCCAAGTGTATTTCCTTCTTTAGTAAGGTACATCGCTTGAATCTCTTCAAAAGAGAAACCATCTTCTTTGATAAGTCCTCCAACGATATCTATAATACCTACTACTTTAGCTCCCATTTGAGCTAAATAATATGCTGCCGCAGCTCCTACATTTCCGAAACCTTGCACAACAGCACGCTTTCCTTTTATACTACCTCCGTAAATATCATAATAATGGTGTACAGCTTCTGCCACACCATATCCTGTAATCATATCTGCAACCGTATATTTACGTGTCACATCTGGAGAAAATTTTGGATTTTCTATCACCTTAATCACGCCTTGACGTAGTTGTCCTATGCGATTAATTTTATCGGCTTCTGTAGGTTGAAAGTGCCCTGTAAAAACACCTTCTTGAGGATGCCAAACACCGCTTTCTTCTGTAATAGGAATTACTTCGTGGATTTCGTCTACATTCAGATCTCCTCCTGTACCATAATAACTTTTAAGTAATGGAGACACTGCCTTATACCAGCGTTCTAACACTCCTTTTTTGCGAGGGTCTTTTGGATCAAAGTTGATTCCAGATTTTGCTCCCCCAATAGCAGGTCCTGATACTGTAACCTTGGCTTCCATTGTTTTCGCCAACGAAAGTACTTCGTTCATATTAAGCCCTTTACGCATACGCGTGCCGCCTCCTGCTGCACCTCCTCGTAAAGAATTAATAACTACCCAGCCTTCGGCTTCTGTTTCTGGGTCATTCCAATGAAAAATAATTTCTGGGGTTTTATCTTCGTACTTAGCTAGTAGTTCTCTCATATAGTGTGTACATATTATAATGAATACGTGTATTACAAATATAAAAAAGTACAGCGTACTTACACGCTAAAGAATTTGGAATATAAAGAGAAAATTAAGGAACCCTATGTTTAGTATCTAATTACAGTATTATAATACTTCCTTTATTATTTTTAAATTAACAAAGAAAACATATGTAACTTATTGATTTTTAGACTAAACCAAACCTAAATAATGTGATTACAAAAAATTAAGCAGTATCCTTTATAATCACACCAGAGCTATGATCTCTACTCGCTCCTGTAACACTTGCCAGACAATTGTTTTCCCCTTCTAGTTTTAAAACACCTAATAACGCAAAAACAATGGCTTCTTTATACTCAATGAGCAAATGATCCGGAAGTACAACATCTATATTTTTCAATACCTTTAATCGTTCTATCAGAAAAGTGTTATAGGCACCTCCGCCTGTAATGAAGACGGTATTACCGACTTGAAATTGATTTGCTAATTGTTGCGCAATATGTTCTGTAAAGGTTGCTAATACGGCGATAGGTTCTAAATTATAACTTTCAATCAATGGAAAAATGTTTTCATGCACCCATTCGATTCCTAGAGATTTGGGAGGTAATTTTTCAAAAAATGGTAACCCATTGAGTTTTTCTAATAATGGGAAATGTATTGTTCCCGCTTTCGCGAAAGCGCCCCCATCATCATACGTTGCACCTAATTTTTGAGCATATTCATTGAGCACCGTATTCACCGCACAAATATCATATGCAATACGAGTATCGCCTTTCTGCATAGATACATTTGCAAAACCGCCCAGATTGAGGCAGTAGTCGTATGTTGGAAATAGCAACTGATCTCCTATAGGAACCAGAGGAGCTCCTTGACCACCCAACAACACATCTTGCACCCTAAAATCACACACCACAGTACATGCCGTGATGGTTGCAATTTCTGGTAAATTCCCTATTTGCAATGTATATCCCTGATCTGGTTGATGTAAAATAGTATGTCCATGAGAGCATATTGCATCTATTTGGGTGCGAGAAATTTTATTTTTCTTAATAAACTCATTAATAGCTTTTCCTAAATACTGTGTATAGGCTTCATTCAAAGTCTGAAGTTCGTCTTTACTATAATGAACCGCTTTTTGAAGTTTCCCTACCCAAAAGTCAGGGTACGCCTGCGTTTCCGCTACTATAATTTGGGCTTTATATTGCGGCTTTATCGTCATCTTTACATACGCAAAATCAATACCATCTAAGCTTGTACCACTCATCACTCCGATAACGTTATAGTATTTTCTTTCCATCACGTTAAAATTATTGAGAAAAATGCAAGAATCTAGTATCTTTGCATACAATTTTTACATAATTAATAAAACAGTACCCTCACATGGATTTTAGTTTAACTGAAGAACATTTAATGATACGTGACGCAGCACGTGATTTTGCGAATACAGAATTACTGCCTGGTGTTATAGAACGTGATGAAAAACAGCAATTTCCAGCAGAACTTGTCAAAAAAATGGGAGATCTCGGTTTTCTAGGAATCATGGTTGATCCAAAGTATGGAGGAAGTGGTATGGATGCTATTTCTTATGTATTAATTATGGAAGAGTTATCTAAGATAGATGCATCTGCCTCTGTAATTGTTTCTGTAAACAATTCTTTAGTCTGTTACGGGCTCGAAGCATACGGTAATGAAGAGCAAAAACAAAAATACCTTACAAAACTTGCCACAGGGGAATTTGTAGGAGCATTTTGTTTAAGTGAGCCTGAAGCTGGATCTGATGCGACTTCACAAGCAACCACTGCCGAAGACAAAGGAGATCATTACGTATTAAATGGAACAAAGAACTGGATCACAAATGGTGGTCGTTCTGATGTATATCTTGTCATTGCACAAACAGACAGATCAAAAGGACACCGTGGTATCAATGCATTTCTTGTAGAAAAAGGAATGCCTGG
>CAKZKZ010000350.1 GCA_937124495.1 uncultured Dokdonia sp.
TTTTCTGACACTTTTGCTCGAGAAACAGCACCTAACGCCATCCCTACAGCTGCTGTATTAGGATATGTTATTGCGGCTGTTACATCCATAGCTACGACAACAGACACATTGCTTGCTCCCAATTCAGCAAGATCATCTACTTCGGACACTCCTGCAGCTAGTACGGCTGCAAACCCCTTCCCTTCAAGCAATACTTCAAAAGGCATATAATCTGCATATGCCATGTCTACTTGTTCTTGTGCTACTTGAACTGCATCTTTTGTTTGCTGGAAAGTTGTCTCATTTGAAAAGATAATTGCCATTTGACGAATCTCCCCATTGACCGCTTCTTGAAAAGCTTTTGCACATCTGATCGTGTCCTCATAAGAATTATCGTTAACAAGAGCCATAATAAATAAATCACCTAATGGATTTAATCTAAAGTACTGTTGAATTTGATAATATGCAGACTGTCCATCTACATCATATGCTACATTAATTCCTAATGCTTCAGCATCTTCCAAAGAAGCTAGGCGGTATGCTTTATTTGTTTCTAATCCCTCTGGAATAATAGCTCCGTTAAACAGTAATCCAGACACCATATCCTGACTAAGACTTCTTCTTCCCAATTCACTTGAAAACTTATCTACCAATACGTCACTAAATGCATCCATAATTTAATTTCAATATTACTATTTTGACTATTTCACTGCTTAACTATCTTAAAATTTGAGCATAAAAAGGACTGTATGAAGTATTATATAGCTTCATAAAACTTTAGTATTCAAAAAATTTAGAATGTGATTCTTCTTAAGGATAAAAAAGAATGTTTGAACTTTATTTAACACAAGGAGCGCGCTTGATCCCTAGCACAAATATGATGTTCAAATATTTATATAATTGAATTTAAATCACTAAAAATAAGTGATTTAAAAAATTCTCTATGAAGCTTGCAATTGCACTCCTTCATTTATAATTGTATAGATGGTACGTTCTGTCACAAAAAGTTTTTCTGAAAGTTCGCTTACGATTACTTTCATTTGTTTTTCTTGGTTCTCTAGTACATACTCTAATACAAATGCTCTTCTTTTTTCTAATAATTTATTGCTGCGTCTCATAGTTTATTATAGTTTATATGTTATTATTTAATTATTATTTATGCTGTAAGGGTATATCCTTGACTTTCTAATTCTTCTACAGTAGCTCCATTGTATATGAATCCCGATCTACTTTTAAGTGCTACATCTATAAGCGTTGTCTTATAAGATATTTCCCATATAAAATAATCCGTATTCTCCCAATTATCTTGATCAAGATTACAATACTGCCTTTCTTTTGTTTTAAAAGTTGAATTAGAGTCTATCAAAAAGGTTCCAGTTGTATCATCTAATAGAATTGCTTTATCTATGCTTTGAGCGATATCAAATACAGATTCATAATTTTGAACATCTGCCAATTCACTTTGCAAAGGGAGTACGATATAAATACAAAAAGCAACTTCTGCTTTATACGTTTGCTCTGAAGAGGTTTTCCAATCTACATTATCATATTTAAATAATACTATTGGCGTTGTAATAGGTGTCCTGAAAATACTATCATTATACAAAGTGATATTTGGTATTGATCCACTAAAACTTGCTTCTGTTTCAATACGTGCTTTTTTATCTAAATAAAAATCTTTTAAAATCATTTGTTCCCTTATTTATTACAAATATCCAACAATTGTTTTAATTACACAACAATTATTATGTAATAACACAATAGTTTCAGTGAATTTCAACACAAATAAGGCTGTTTATTTTATAAAATGATCAAATAATATGTATTTTGTTTGTTTTTATTGTAATTCAACAAATAATTGACTTCAAAATAAAACATATCACAATTCAAGGAATAACGCATCATATTTTACTCTCAAGATATATGTATTCACAAAAGATCATTTAACTATCATATAAGAAGACAGAGACCTTAATACTAATAAGAGAGCTATTCTAATAGATCCAAACCTTCTTTTGTAAAATGTGCCGTACACTACTATCATGAAATTCACCGTACCTGAATCCTATTTATTATATACGTTTAAAAACTCTCAACCATTTTCGCAAACCACAAATTGACTTTTAAGATCTCTTTTAGCATTATTAGAAGTACACCCCTCATGCAGGAGCATAAAAAGCAACACAAAACATACAAATACATATAATGATTTTATGTTCATGACTCTTTAGATAATCACTCTATACCCCAAGAGTCTTGAGCTTGGATATCCTGATATTTTCACTTGATTATCTTGGTTTCCTCCAAGGACAAAAATTTCGTCATCTACTTCACTGATAAAAAACCCCACATGTCCTTTCCAACTTTTTTCACTTTCTCTCCATAGCACTACAATATCCCCTGGCTGAGGATTATTGGTTTCCATCCCTATTTCTAACCAGCTTCTTGCATTTAGTTTTCCTGTGTATGGAGCATCACACATTTTAAGCACCCAATTCACAAAAGCAGAACACCAAGCTGTTTCTTCTTTTACCATTTTACCTTTATACCCTAGCTCTTTGAAATAGGATATGATTTGGGCATTATTTTTAGCTCCTTCTAATTCTTTTACTCCATACTGGCTGAAGGCATATCTTAAGTGTTTTTTCATTTTTATAATATTGCGAATTGTAAATACCGCTTTACAGTATTATTTTTTATTTTATTTATTTTTTTAATATTCATGATGCTTTTTCAGACAGGTTACGCTTTCGCGAAAGCGTAAAAAGTAACATCACCTAGGTATGCGCTTGTATACCTTAAATAACTTTTGATGGTATTTCACCAGCACAATCAGTTCTTTAGTTATTTGCGAAATCTTGAATTACAGCATCATTTGCTTTGCCAGAAAGGCTTCTTGCTGTTACACTCACCTCTCACACATCTATTTTAATTCCTATTCCAGTTGCATGCATTAAATCTGTGATGTTTTTAACTTATTATAGTATCATCTAGTCATATTTTGCGATTTTACAGACAAATCGCCAATCTTCAATTACTTTGAAACCATGAACTCTATCTTTAGGTAGAAAAATATTTTTGAGGGGTTTTAATTGTAACGGTGTTACTGTCTCTATTGCGAATCCAGAGATTGTCACCATTTCTTCTATACCATCATGATAGTGCTTGGTATATTCTGCTCCCGTTGGAGCAAAACCTTCTAGTATGACACCTATCTGCCTCCCACTATCATTCAGTACTTTTTCTATACACTTAAATGTTTTCCCATCAGTACAGTTATCTACCAAGACACCAAGCGGAAACGCTTTAATTAAATCAGCGACCAGAATTTCTTCTGCATCTTCTGTAGATAAGACTTTTAATATTTTTCTAAATGCTTCAACCATTACGATAATTTATTTTGAGTTCGTTTATTTTATCACTGATATCTTTGTGCTCCTTAGAAATATGCTTTTCTAGATATCCCTTAGTTGTAATGCTTTGATTCATGATAACCTCTCGTAAAGCACCGACACTAGCGACATATTTTTCTGCATCTTCATTTTTTAATGTCATTAAACGTTCTAACATTTCTATTCTTTCTCTTTGAAGCTCCTTATTTTCTAGATATAAGTACCTTATAACAATAAGTGCCACTATAAACAGAGAGCCCAATAAACCGTACTCAAGGAATGTAGATGTAGGAATGTTTTGAACAAATAAAACAGTTTCGCCTACTAGGCGATTTATAAACATAATTTTCATAGATATTTTTTAAATTTTATAATTAAGAAAGAGTATTTCACAAATAAATGGCTCTATGTTATTTAGTTAAAAAAACAAATCAACATTCTTCTTATTAATAGGCATATACTACCTCTTTTTAATGCTCTTATTTATCTTCAACAATTGATTTTCTTGCGTGATCAAAGTCAAAAACACTTAAAAGATTTGAAACTCTTTTCCCAAACATTGTTAGTGTATCATCCCGTTCATTTTCTCCTAGATTATCACTAATTGTCTCTTGCACAACTCCGAACTTATGCACAGATTCTTTGGTTATAAAATTGTCATTTAAAAGTGCTCCTATAACTGTATTCCCCGTGATATCAACACTAAGGCTCACCTGTCTGAGGTATCTTTTAAATTCTTTCCATTTTAGCATTCTATATAAAAATCCAAGTGGAAATAATCCTATTGCACTTATAGATGCAAAAAAGAATAATATCCATTCTTTATAATATTTTTTTGAAACACACAGAAATGGTATTAATAATAGACTAATAGGTATCATCCAACTTATAGTCACAACAAGCCATAGCAAGGCCAATGTTGTAAATAAAAATCTTACAGTTTTCATATTCATTTTTATTAGGGTTAAACTACTATGTACTGAGTACGATTTGGGGTATTTCTAGCGCTTACAGTCAACTGGCTAGCATACAATCTTCCTAAGACACTTTTCCTTTTAATTTTTCCACAAAATAGTTACGTATCGTACTGCCTTGCATATCATGTAATTTGAGTGCTTGTACGTATGACTGAAAAATAGCTGCCGCTTGTTCTGTTTTTCCAGAGGCTATTAATTGTTCTTGTGTAGGCACAAAAACGTCTAACCAAGGCAGGGTTGATTCATTTTCTATAGCAGCATAAAGATCTGTAGTAGCGTATGCCTTATATTCTGTAAAATCTGTAGAAAACTCCCTAGATAGCACTCTTAAAGTATCATATGCTTTCTTTTTTGCCGTAGAAACCTCATCGTCTTTAAAGACTCCTAAGATTACTAATATTGCTCCTACTTTTTCTGACAGAACACGCGTAATATTGGTACGCCTTTTAAGCCCCACATCTAAT
>CAKZKZ010000351.1 GCA_937124495.1 uncultured Dokdonia sp.
TCACTTGCAAAAGCTTTGAGTAATTCATCAAAAAAACAAGTAATACCTCCAGGAACAGTTCTATTCCAAGAAGGACTCTTTGTTGACATGACTGAAATAACCAATTCTAGTTGGTTAGAATATATGTCTTGGAATAAAAACAATTACGGAGCATCTTCGGAAGCTTATAAAGCTGTATTACCCGACACAACCGTTTGGCAAAATACAAATTCTCTTTTTGAGCAGATATATTTGCGACATCCAGCTTTCCATAACTACCCCGTTGTTGGCGTATCTTACGAACAAGCACTGAAATTTTGTGCATGGCGGTCTGATAGAGTAAATGAACTGCTTTTTGCTAAAACAAATAAATTCGAATATCACTTTTATAAAACAGACTCAACATTTTGTAAAATTCCACAAACTTGTAGCTATCGCCTTCCAACTGAAAAAGAATGGGAAAACTTTGCAATTGCTCCTTTCTCAAAAAAAGTAATCCGCAAGCAAAGAGACAATTCCATTTACAATTTAAAGGGGGCTATTATTACAGACAAAAAAGGGAACAAAATAAATAATTTTACGGCGTCTGTTCATTCATTTTGGCCAAATAATTACGGTATGTATCAACTTGTTGGAAACGTTGCCGAAATGGTTTCTGAAAAAGGGATAGCAAAAGGCGGAAGCTGGTTCCACACCATCCAAGAATCCGCCATTAACACATCAACTCCTTATACATCTTCAACAGGTTGGCTTGGTTTTCGTTGCGTTTGTGATGTAAAGGACTAGGAAACTATTTAATTTTAACGCTAAATGTCAATTCTCTTTTCGTAAGTTAGTTATTATAACTAGTTTTATTAAAGAACTAATTAACCTAAACATCCTTTTTATTACGTTCTTCGTATGTCTATGGTAAAGTGTCATGAGCAAAAATTAAATTTGTTTTCAGCCGCCAAAACGGGCCTTTTGAAATAACACTGAGGCTATTCGGCAACTTAATTTGGAGGATTCAGTCATTTAGTTAAATTGATTTTAAAAAATTTCGCTAAATGGCTAAAAAAATAAAAGAGAGTGATATGTACCCAAGCACCAAAAATGCATTAAGAAGGAGGTACCCATTAGCTGATGGTTGGAAAATTATTCCTCAAGATAATCGTGGTACTTATATCCCCGATTTTACCGTAGAAAAAAAAGCTAGAAAATTTACCTATCGTATTCCTGTAGAAGTAAAACTAGAATGCAAAGCAACACAGCCCCATATAAATCAAGTGAATAGGTACGCAAGAAACTTAGCAGGACCAAATATAATTATTGCCAAAAAATTCTTGGTTTATCCCGCTGGAACAAACACGACTTTAATACCAAATGACATAGACGTTATTTATTTGAGGGAGTTTACATGTGAATGAAATAAAAAATCCCACCGAAGCGGGATTAAAGATTTTCATCTACGGCATATAGCCTTATTGTGATAAGATTAAAGAATAATTTCTTATTGAGTCAAATGTATAAAAAAAAATGATTCAAACAAAATTTGATTAAAATGACAAAAATTTTAGGATTAGATTTAGGAACAAATAGCATTGGTTGGGCTGTTGTTGACATAGATGAGAATCAAATCTATGGAGTGGGAAGTCGGATTTTCGCGGAAGGAGTGACTAACCTTGGTGAAGGTGAGGGACGTGAAATTTCGAAAAACGCAAGCAGAACAGCAGCTAGAGGAGCGAGACGTCAAATTTATCGTAGAAGGATGCGAAAGCGAATCCTATTAGAGGAATTAACAAATCAAAAAATGTGCCCCTTAACAAGAAGTGATTTTGAATTATGGAAAAAAAATAGAAATTTTCCTGAAAAAAAATTATCAGAATGGTTTAAACTTAACCCATACACTTTAAGACACAGAGCTCTTTCGGAAGAATTAAGCTTACACGAAATTGGCCGAATATTCTATCATTTGATACAAAGAAGAGGTTTTCAAAGTAATAGTCGTAATGCAGGAAAGGAAGATGGCACCATCTATAGTGGGGATAAAAATTCAGAAAAAATTGGAATCACTGAAACAACTCAAAGTATAAAAAACAGAACACTAGGTGATTACTTACACCAAATTTACCCCAAAGCAAACAAGCCTTTCAAAAGTGATCTAGAACGAATTAGAAATCGTTACACAACTAGGCAGATGTACATTAATGAATTTGAAAAGATTTGGGAGGTACAAGCGAAATTTAACCCCACATTAACATTAGCTGCCAAGACAAAATTAGGAGGTAGAAAAAAGGACAAATATCCTGAGGATGGAATTCTGTTTCATCAGCGACCTTTACGCTCTCAAAAACATCTTATGGGTAAATGCACTTTTGAGCCTACTAAAAGTAAATGCCCTAAAAGTGCTATTTCTTTTGAAAAATTCAGAGTATTTCAATGGGCAAACACGGTGGAGTGTAATGGAGAAAAATTAAACGAACATGAACGTGAGTTAATAGCTAATTTATTATTTAAAAAATCAAAAATAAAATTCAAAGAAATACGCAAAGCTATTAACAAGATTGAATCAACCTTCAAATTCAATTATAAAGATGTTGATAATATTGAAGGCACGCATACTATTAGCCAACTTTCGAGTAAAAAGTACTTCGACAAAAATTGGCACACTTTTACAGAAAAAGAGCAAGAGGATATTTGGCACACTATTCATTTTTTTGCGGATAAGGATAAACTAAGAGATTACGCTATTGAAAAATGGGGTTTTGATTTGAATAAGGCTGAAAATATTAGTTCGTTCAATCTCAAAGATGGTTATTCTAATCTTAGTAGAAAGGCAATAAATAATATACTTCCTTTTCTACAGCTAGGTTTTACCTACGATATTGCAGTAGTTTTAGGGGGAGTAAAAAATGCTTTTGGCAAAAAATGGAGAGATTTATCTGAGCCGGAAAAGGATTTTATTATCACCAATGTTCCATCTATCGTTCGCAATAAAACTGAAGGAGGGTTCATTACAGACCTAAAAGAGGTTCTGAAAAACGAATTCAACATGTCAAACAAACAACTCTTAAAGCTATATCACCACAGTGCCTCCATAAATACTATAGAACTATTGGAAAAGTTACCTATTAATCAAGAAGCTGACCGAATGATTCAAGATATAAAAAACCCAATTGTAGTAACAGCTTTGTTTGAAATACGAAAATTGGTCAATGAACTCATAGAACGTTTTGGTAAATTTGATCAAATAAAAGTCGAATTAGCCAGAGATTTAAAGGGATCAAAAAAACAGCGTCACAAAACGAGATTAGAACAACAACGATTAGAACGGGAAAATGATCGCATAAAAGACGAACTGAACAGTCACTATATTAGAATAACACATAACAACGTATTAAAATTTAAACTTTGGGAGGAGTGTAAAAAAACATGCCCATTTACGGGAAAAAAAATAGGATTGGAAAAACTTTTCTCTGGAGAAATACAAATCGAACACATTCACCCATGGAGCAGATCATTGAATGATAGTTTCATAAATAAAACACTCTGCTATGCGGATGAAAATAGGGCAAAAGGAAATCAAACACCATACGAATTTTACGGAAAATCAGAAGCAAAATGGGAAGAGGTTAAAGAACGTGCTTTGAAATTGTTTTCAGACACTAAAGAGTATCCAAATAGCTATCATAAATTCAAGCATTTTGTTAAACAAGAGCATGACGACGATTTTCTTAATCGTCAATTAAATGACACGCGATACATAAGTAGAGAGGCAAAAAACTATCTTAGACAGGTTTGTAGACAAGTGACTGTCTCACCTGGACAAGTTACTTCCAATCTTCGCTATAAATGGGGACTCAACAACATCTTAAATAAGCAAAATAATTCTAAAAGAAGAGATGATCACCGCCATCATGCAATAGACGCACTAGTTGTTGCCTGTACAAAAGAAACGTATATTAATGAACTCTCTAAGTGGAATAGCTATGACCGTCAACATGAATTAAATGATTTCCCCAAACCTTGGAAGTCGTTTAGAGAAGATACGGAGCGAAAAGTTGGAGAAATATTAGTTTCTCACAAAAAATCCAAACATCTATTAACCATTCGAAATCATAAATCTGAAAAAAACGAAAAAACATACACAAATAAAGGAATCGCTGCCAGAGGTCAATTGCATAAAGAAACTGTATTTGGCAAACGAAAACATCCTATTACTGGAGAATTAGCTTACCATATTAGAAAACCAATTGAAACGCTTACAAAGAAAAAACAAATTGAAAAAATTGTAGATGGAGGAATAAAGAAAGCCATCCTGACTAGAATTGAGAGTATAGGAGGTTTTGAAAAGGGAGATAAGATTCCAAAAGAGGCATTTTTTATAAAAAAT
>CAKZKZ010000352.1 GCA_937124495.1 uncultured Dokdonia sp.
CGTGTGTAACAGTTATCCAGTTCATTTCTATAGCAAGGGTAGATATTGCGATAATAGCATGTCCACACATGGTTGAGTATCCTTCATTATGTAAAAAAATAATTCCAAAATCCCCTTCATCATCATTAGGAGGTGTTATGATACATCCATACATATCTGCATGTCCGCGTGGCTCAAACATTAAGGCTGTGCGTAAGTTATCATGATGCTCTTTACAGTATCTACGGTATGCTAATACAGAGTCTCCTTTTAATTCTGGAAATCCATCAATAATGACACGTAAAGGTTCTCCGCCCGTATGCATATCGATGGTTTTAATTTGTAACCAATCTTTTGGAGGTGTATAGGTAGTGTTTTTTAAAACGTTTTGGTATGTGGTATTAGACATTGATGTATTTTTTATAATAATAAGCGGCAGCTGCTAGATCTTCTATAGCATGTCCTACCGATTTAAATAAGGTTATTTCTTCTTGGGATGTTCTTCCAATTTTGGAATGAGAACACAACTCAAACAAATCTGCTTTGATATCACTTTCTTTAAGAATACCTTCTTGTAGTGGGATTACGATATCTCCACTTTCCTTTAATCCTCCTTGGTAGGTGTCTACAAAAACAGATGCTTTTGTTATAGCTTCATTATCGGTTTCTCGCATATCCTTTTTGTAAGCCCCTACTAAGTCTATATGTTGTCCAGGTTGGATATGTTTTCCTAAAACTAAGGGTGCCTTGGATAATGTAGCGCAAGAGATGATAGCAACGTTTTTTATTTTTTCTTCTATAGTTTGGATAGGAGTGACTGTGAAGCTTTCATTTTTTAACCTTTTAGCTAATGTTGTTGCTTTCTCAAAATTTCGTCCCCAGATGTATACCTGAGTAATAGGACGAACAGCTGCATGGGCTTTTATTAAATTGATAGAAAGTGCTCCTGTACCTATCATCAATAATGAAGAAGCTCCTTTATGGGATAAGAAAGATGAGGCTAGGGCAGAAGCTGCTGCTGTACGTTTAGCCGTTAAGCTTTTTGCTTCTAAAATTGCTTTGATAGTTCCTTTTGTTGCATCAAGATAAATATAGGTTCCTTGGATAGATGGTAAATCAAATTGAGCATTTTCTGGATTTACAGTAACAATTTTAACTCCAGCATTCTCGCTAGGATTCCAAGCAGGCATTAATAATAATGTAGTATCTGACCCTACTTTAGGGTTTGGAAAGTCATGATGATAACGTAAAGGAGCAATTGTTTTTTTTGAAGAAAAGGCTTTTTGTATATGATCAATCAGATCTATGAATTGCGTATTTTCTTCAATAAACTGATTGCTTATTTGAGCAATTTTATCCATGATTTAAATGTACAGAATTTTAAAATTCTAATACTATGTTATGTCTATATTGGCATAAATAGTATTAGTTATGGATAATATAGTGTAGGTGTAGTAACAAAAAAGTGAACAATTAATTAAGAAATTTAAGTAGTTACATTTGAAAAAAACCTCTAAAAATTACTTTTCCTAAAAATGTGCATTATTAATGAAATTTAACTGCCTGTATAATATATGATTCATTCAGTTTAGGTTTGAATCCTTTCGCGGTTGAATCCATATATTAAAATCAAGTGAAATGTATTATCAAAAGGTAAGTAGGAGTGCTTGAAATGTTAAAAATAATTAGGGTATGTAGGTTTTTTTGTCTAAAAAAAATAAAAAACATTGCTTTTCGTCGATACTTTATTGCTTTTTGTCGATTTTATTCGTAGTTTTCGATTTGTTTAGAAAATTTAAAGACTGAATTTAAAAATTTCACTTATGACTATCAAACCAATTTTACGTCCTACAATCTTATTTTTATTGCTGTTTGGGTTCGTCCAAGAAGCTTTTTCCCAAACTAAAGAACAAGAAATTATTAGCAAGAATGTGAGAATCGATAAATACCATGATCGTGAAGAATTACTTGCGATGAACAAAGGACAGCTTCTTGATTTGTACATACAACGTATTGATGTGATCATTAAGATTTTACCCAATATTGCCTTCACAACAAAACCTGGAGTGACTATGAGTGATTTGGGAATTCCTGACACAAAAGAGCATAGAAAGGCGTTACTGGAAAATATTGAGGCAACTTCCTCTTATTTTGAAGACACCATAAACTTTCAGAAACTAGTGCTACCGTATTCTGATAAATCGAATTTATTGTCGGCTATTTTATTTTATGAGCAGACCTTAAAATCCTTACACACTTATAATGACTTTAACCAATAATTTGGAGTGATATCTTGTATGTGACATATTATACTATGTTATTTAATTCCATAAACTCAGGAAAAGGATAGCCAAAAAAGCACAGAAAAGAGCACTGTGTGATATAAAGTACTTGTAAAACTACAAATATGTGTATTTCGTCGATGTTATTTGGTATTTCAGCGTACGTATTGTAGATTAGTTTTTTAAAGAGTTTAAAAATAGATGATTGTGAAAAAAAATAATGTACTCTTATTATTAATTATTTTTCTCTCCTGTGCGGCGGGTCCTACTTTTGCGCAACAAGAAAAGGGGATTGTTGGTCAAAATAACTGGTTGAATTATTGGACTAAATTTCAAACGAAGCCAGAAACGAAGCCAGAGCCTACTCAAATTCTAAGCGGAGAGATAAAAGGAGATACCGTAACCTTACGAAAAAGAGAGATTTACCTCTTGCTGGGAGATGTATTTGTTACCGATAGCACACAATTAGTTATTGAACCAGGGACACTTATTCTAGCAGACCATAAAACTAAAGCTTCTCTCATAATTACTTCAGGTTCCACTATTCACGCAAAAGGGAATCAGACAGATCCTATAGTATTTACATCATCCAAGGATGATCCTAGAGCCGGAGATTGGGGAGGTATTTTTATATTAGGAGACGCTCCTAGTAATAAAATCAGTGAAAAAAATCTTCTAAAAAAAGGTTTAACTCCTTATACTCCAAATAGTTTAATTTATGGTGGTACAAATAACGAAAGCAATTCCGGAGTGATGGAATATGTGAGAATAGAATTTGCTGGCAAACAAACGAAAGATTTTGGTTTTTTTGATGCCTTGAGCCTTTATGCTGTGGGTAATCAAACGAAGATTTCTAATATAATGATGAGTTATAGTAAAGGAAACTCCTTATATATAGTTGGTGGTGAGTTAGATTTGGAGCAGCTCGTGTCGTTTAAGGCTAGCCATTCAGATTATATGTTTGATTCAGGGACACAAGTTAATATTTCGAACTCTTTAGCTGTAAGATCGCCCTATGATTCTGCATCCAAAGGTGCTGCAAGTATACATGCTACCACTAATAGTAATGATGATGAAGCAAATTTTGCAAAAACAAAAACGTCTGTTACGGCAAATAATCTTACCCTTCTTAATTTTAGCAATAATTTAAAAAGTGCCATTGAGGTGGGGTTAGTACACGAGGCTATTTATGTAGATGCCAACACCTTATTGACAATGAATAAGAGTGTGATATCTGGATTTAATCCAGCAGTTGTTTTTAGCCGTGAAATTTCTCTAAATGACAAAAATTTACAACAAATTAGATTTACTAATATGTACTTTAACAGTTGTGAGGGGAACATTTTTATTGAATTTTCCCAGAACAATGAAGATCTTGAGAACTGGTATGGTAACAGTAGTTTTCACAATGTATATTCAAAAGGAGAAGATGTTGAAACCTTTATTGATCACAAGAACCTAAGAAATCCAGACTTTCGCCTACGTATTAATAAAATCATTGCATCGAGTAGTTCTAACTAAATAAAACAGTATTATTTTAATAAAACCATAGGTTAATAAACCTACTTACATATTCGCCACAATTAACCATAATTCCCCCAAATCATGGCTTACATTACCCGAATCTTTTTTCAGGGCATACTTCTGGTATGTTTTACTGTCAGTACTTTGCATACGGCTACTGCTCAACTAGTTATTGGTCAGCCAAGTTTAGAGTTTAGTAAAGCGTGCGCTAGTGAATCATTTAATACATATGAGACGAGCTTTGTTTTTAATCCTCCTTCTTCCTTAGACACTTCCAATCAGTTTATTGTAGAACTTTCTGATTCTAGTGGTGAATTTGCAGAAGCGGTTGAGGTTTTTGTTTCAAATCCCAATGAGATCACCACTTCTCCAGCAACTATTTCCTTTTCCTTACCTACGGATGCAGCAGGAGAAAATTATAAGATTAGAATAAAGAGTTCGTTCCCAGCTGCGACGAGTGCTCCGTCATTGGATTTCCCCGCTTATTTTAAACTACATGACACTCCATTTACGATTAATGGACTTATAGATACAGGGACTTTTTGCCCAGGAATTGGTTACTTACTT
>CAKZKZ010000353.1 GCA_937124495.1 uncultured Dokdonia sp.
ATCATTGTCTTCAAAAACTTTATCGTCTTCTGCTTGGGCTTTATCAAAATGTAAATCATAAGATAAACCAGAGCATCCACCACTTTTCACACCTACTCTTACATAGTCTGTAGCGATATCATACCCGTCTTCTTGCATAAGACCAGCGATTTTTGTTTTTGCTTCTGTTGTTACTTTAATCATAATGATTCTAAATAATATGCAAAGATACGTGATAAGTAGCTTTTTTCCACAGAACCTAACATTATTCTAACATATATATGTATAGCTATTTTCTATACTTGAGTGAGGAAAAAGATGTTAAAGGATAATAGCAGTATATATTAAAAATAATTTTGGCATTAATTTTTAATAAAACGGCGTACGGTTTCTGTTTGATTTCCTTGTAATTTTATGAAATATAATCCTTTAGGTAGGGTCTTTACATCAATAACTGAGTCGAAAGTATCTGATGTGATGATGCTCCCTTTTATATCTATAATTTGATATGATTGTATGCTATCTACATATTCTCCAGTAATTGTAATGTTATCCTGTGTAGGATTAGGGAATAAGTGTACAGAAATATTTTGATTAAACTCCTCCGTATTTAAAAATCCATTGGTGTAGAAAATACGATCTCCATTTTCATCCGTAAGAATAAGACGTCTTCCTTGTCCTTCTTCTATGATTTCATAAGTATGCGTTTTACCTTCTAATTGCGTTGTAAAGGCATAGTCGTAATTATTTATGTTTTCTATACCACAATCCATTGCAAGTAAAGAAAAACCTCCAATGGATATAGTGAGTGTTCCAAAATAATCAAAAGCAGAATAGGTGCCGCCTCCTCCATAAAGACAGAGGTATTCTTGATCAAGTCCTCCCTCCGTTCCAAAATAGCTTATAGAGTAATTATTAAGCTGCCCACTTTGTTGTGCAGGATAGTTTTGAGCAATGCCATCAATCTCAAAATAATCTAAATACCAACCTTCTTGTGTGAGATTTTCAGGTGGATTTCTATTGATTGCACTATAAATAGCTTGATCTCCATTACTTTTTGTGAGTGTAAGTTCTGCACTCTCTAAAGAATTTTCAGATGCTATAGCATAAGAAAAATCTTGATTTTCAGTAGTTCCTAAGAAATCAAAATAAGCGGTCTCAAAATTAATTTCTTCTGATGTTTCACAAACAGTAAGCGTGGCAGAAAAATCAATGATGGTTATGACTGTATCAGTTAAGCTTACCATCCCTATGAAACTATTACATATTCCTATTCCTCCATGCTCCATTACGTTTTCGTCCATAGAAAATGATAAGGTCGGATACCCTTCCTGAAATTCTTCATTTGGGATGTCTACAGAATTCCCATCAATAAGAAGTTCTGTCAAAAACCAAGTTCGAGTGAGACCTTCTTGAGCACTTACAACAAAAGATAATAATAAAAAGGATAGTACGTAAATTGATTTCATAATGATGAATTTTTAGATTAAAAGTACTAATTTATACCTGGTTAGTACTTGATCGTGATGTTAAACATCAAGTTGTGCTATAAAGAATTCATATATGCTATCATCTATTGGAAATTTGCGCATAAGTACGCTTTCGCGAAAGCGTACTTAGTAATCATAAATGCACGATTATTGATTCCTAAAACCGATATCATCTACGACAATAACCCCTTCAAAAGTTTTGTCAAAAACAAACGCTATCTTTTGAATGGTATTGATGTCAAAGGAAGCGTTAAATTTTAGAAGGTCTTCAAGCGGATACGAAAACGTCTGAAACACATTTTCAGATTGATCATCATTGGTGATAAATTGAGATTTCCAGATTCGTACTTTGAGTTCGCGTTGTAATGCAGAAAAATGACTCAATGGAAAATGAATTTCTTCCCCAGAAGCATCTGTCATTTGTATCGAAAAGTCAATAGGCTCTTTAGGTTTGTCTTCCTCATCCTCCTTTTCTTCATCTTCATTTTCACCTTCTTCATTAGATGCATCCTCCTCGCTAGATTCGTCATCTTCCTCCGCTTCATCAGTATCCTCTTCTTTGTTATCTGTATTCACCCATTTCCCTTTAGACTTTGGATCTGAGCTCTCTGTAGATTCCGCCATAGAAAAGGTGAAAACACTAGTGCTATCTATAGTTTTTAAAGTGTCAGCAACATGGATAGTGTATCTAGCTTTGATAGAATCAGGAACAGTGTCACCTTCTTCCAAATCTTTATAATGCCATCCTACATAAGCCGCACGACTGCCTTTTTCTCCCCACTTCAATTTGATTTCCTGTTCTCTCCATACAGATACGTTTTCTGAAGAAATAGTCGTCGTATTTGCAGTTGCTGTATGTACATTAAAATCTTCATCAAAAGAAGCTAAAGCTTCAAAACTAGCATCTTCATATTGATTCAGATAAATGGTTTCTGGAAGCCAATCTTTCCCTTTTCGGGCATCTGTAAATAAGGGCTTGTATTTCGTATTGTCTTTAAGAGTGGTTTCTAGAAAAGCACTGATATAGACTTCTGCTATCTTTCTTTGATCTTCTCCAGATAATAAAGGCTTGTTGTTTAAAAGCTTTGTAAAAGCGCCAACATCATTATCTCCCCAACTCGTATTAAATTGTCCATGATTAGCACCTTGAATATAAATTCCCGATTTGAAGTAGTCGGTACTATCAGAAAATGTAATACGTTCATATTGCTTAGACCCTGCAAAAGAGGAGACATCGGCGTCTTGAGCTCCGTGCAATACAAAATAATTAATGTCTTTTAAAGCGGTACGTGCATCACCAGGTTCATATTGTCCATCTACGGGAGCAATCGCAACAATAGATTGAATATCGTAGTTATAATCTAACGGGATGGTCGCATCATCATAGTAAGATGGCATTTTGTTAAGCAATGCAGCATGTGCAACAGCTTCTCCACCTCGAGAATGCCCAATCAGCGCTAATTTTGTAGTGTCTACTTTTTTATAAAACTGACTATTATTGTCGTTATTCCAAGTATGCCATGTACGTAAATGCTCTAAAAGGATCCATCCGCGCGCATCGTTTTCTTCATCCAAACCACCAGTAATATCCGACCATGAAGCATTTAAGAAATTTTCATCTACCGAGGCAAATATAATGCCGCGAGAAGCGAGTAATTCGCCTAAGTACCCATAACCTATATCTGAAAAATCTTGCATCATGTGGTTGCCATGTACCGTAAGTACCAACGGAAAAGGTCCGTCGCCTTCTGGATACCACACATAACCATTGATAGGTAGTGATTTGGCATCAAACCCTAAGAATTTTTCTCTGTACCAGCCTGCAAAGCCTTTCCAATTATCCAAAAAAGGAACCCCGTTAACACTATCTGTTTTGACGGTAACATCTTCTGCAAATTCAGGTCTATGAAGATCTTTCCCACTTCCGTACGTCAATGTTTTTACAGTATATGGACCTTTTTCTGAGGGAGAAGGAGCGTCTATGTTTTGTATGTGATCCTTGGTTTGAAACGCAGCATTTGTGATCGATTTTGTGTCAAAACCTACAGGGGTATACCCAACGATGGCACCTATGAATCCTCCTAAACCAATACACAAACCAAGTATAGTAACTACTTTTTTAGTCCGCGTGAGCTGTTTAAATGTTCCTTTTAAGAAGACAGCGATTGCTGCGCCAAGTAATGATGTAACTATAATAGCTGCTATTAAGTAAAAACCTTCAAAAGCTAATGGAGTAAGGAATAGTGGTACAGCAATAAGGAACGCTCGTTGATACTTTTTTGGAATCTTACTGAGCTTTTTGAAGACCCATAGTATTAGGTATGCAGCCAATATAAATACAAGAGCAAAACCTGTGATAAATAACAAGAACCATGGATCTTTAAATTGTTTAGTCGTCCAGATAGCATACACTAAGAATAGCAATCCAGAAAAACCTAGCAAGGCTATAGAAGCTCCTTTTATAGCAGTGTTTCCTGGTGTTATTTTTGCTAGTTGGGCATACACCCATTTTTTGATTTTTTTAAATATTTTGATCATTGATGAAATGTTAGTTAGTTAAACCTGCATTCTGCATTAGAACTTCGTAATGAAGCGCAAAACTGCAATAAACACTGGTGTTTTCTTATTTTCAGCATAGCACCGCTATGGTTAAAGAAAAAAATGCAACGGAGCGGTAGTGTTTGCAGTAGTTTTGAGATGGAATAGATTTTCTAATGCAGAATGTAGGTTAAAGGTAGCTTTATTTTATAACTTTTTTTTGAGTTGTCTATACAAGGGCGTACTTTTCAAGAAAATATCAATCCGTTGAAAAAGATTTTACTTTACTTCTGTGTTTTATGTATGTGTACCGTTCAGATGAGTTATGGACAGACCGACAGCATT
>CAKZKZ010000354.1 GCA_937124495.1 uncultured Dokdonia sp.
CTAATTAGTCCTTGTTTTTTACCAATTCTTTTTTTGATAGCTCCAGTTTGGCCATTAACGATATACAAACCTGTCGTACAAGTAGCCATGGCATAGTCACCAGTAGATAAACGAATACTTTTGTAGATGCGATTTTTTTGAAAGATGGCATTACTCTCAGGGTTGAACCGTGTGATTTGTTTCCCATCGAGAATAGACATTCCAAACCGTGCATTTATGAGTAGGAGGTTATTGTCTTTATGTGAAAGTATTCCTTCGGTTTTTGCACGATCTTGATTTACAAGTTCTCCACCTGGAATTAGGTTGAGCACATCACCTTCTATTTTTAGGATACCAACACCTTTACTGTCAATATATATATCATTACCTATCTTGAAGATGTTTCCGAATTTTTCTTTAGGTTTCCATACTTTGAAGGCTTTACCATCCCATCTAAACAGGGCATTTCTGAACTGAAAGTATACCAGATCGTTTATGATTATAATAGCCCATACATCTCGAAATTCACGATATTCTTCTTCTAAAAAAGGTTTTAGCGAGTAAAACTGCATCTTGCCTACCGTATCGGGTGCTAGATATCCTAATTCGTTCACACCGCCAACATATACCTTTTCATTTGCAGAAGCCGCAATCGATCTCACTAAACCTTTGTTTGGTAGAGAGATGATCGTCCATGTAGCTCCATCGTATTGTAATACCCCATTTGTATTGGCTGTATATAAGAATCCATCACTACCTTCTGTAAATGCCCAGCTTTGCGGACTACTTTTATAATCTCCAGGCGTATAGTTTTCTATATAAGGTAATCCAGATTCCCAAATTTCAGTAGGCGTAAAGTGTGGATTTGATGTGGTTACTTTTTGGGCAATAGCTGTATGAAATGGTATGCTTATGCATAACACCAAACAAAACCAGAGACATAAAGTATCTTTATGTAGTGTATGGTGTAAATAGGTCGCTCTTCCCATGAGGTATTAGTAGTATAAATCCTTTGATATACATCGATGATAATACATTAAGTATCGTCTTCATATGGTATGCATGCAATGCGTTTTGTTGGGGGATGAGGGAATTTCTACGAGCACGGTTTGATGTACTCCAAGAATGTATCTCAGGTTAAATGTACATAAATAGTTTGAAAGCGATGGATTTGGGAGTTTATTGGAGTGAAGACTTTGTTTACTTCTTACAGTATTTTATTTGCTAATAAATGATAGCAAAAGTCTAAATTATTAATTTAATAATTAAAGGGATATGAGTTTCTAACCCTTTGTAAATCTATACTCTTTTGGTGTCATGCTTTTATATTTTTTGAAAGACTTGGTAAAGTGACTAGAATCTGTAAAGTTCATTTTTTGTGCTATTTCCGTAATAGTAAGCCCTGTTTGTTTCAATAATCGTTCTGCCATTTTCATTTTAGTCTGAATAACATATTGCTGTATTGAAATACCTGCGTGTTTTTTTATAAAAACACTTACATAGTTTGGAGACATAAAGAATTCCATAGCAATTTCAGAAATTTTCATCTTTTCACTATCCAATACATGTTGCCTAATATAGGTTAGAATAGCGTGTACTCTATCTTTTTCTGAGAAAGTAGTAACCAAATTATGACTTGAGATATTCCTAGAGATAATCATAAGCAATGCTCCAAATAATTCTAATAATATAGATCGACTATACGCAGCGGGATTCTCAAATTCATTTTTTATTAATTTGAATAACTGAAAAACAGCTTCTTTATCAAATTCATGATTCATAATACTACCTGGAATGCTATTAGCGTGTAGAATGATTGCATCGATCTGCTTTCTCCATTTTAAGTCAGAAACCAATTCGGTCTTTTCTAAGAATATCTGTTCTGTAAACTTAAGGTACCCAAATACTGTTCTCTCCTTTACAACAAATAAGTGTTCGTCATTTGGTGTCAATAAAAATACGTCGCCTTCATTGTACGCAAAGTTATTATCATTTAATTGATGAGTACCCTTTCCTGAAATTATAAATACTAATTCAAAAAAATTATGTGCGTGTTTGGGATACTCCCAAAACTCCAAGTCAAGTTCAAAAACATTAAATGATGTAGCACTAAAAAAACGTTTTGACATAATAACACATATTTATACAAATATACAATGGAAAAATACCAAAATAATAATGACTGCTGAAATACATTTGTAGTGTAAATAATTGATAATTAATTCATAGAAAAATGAAATTTTTTAAAATAACATTAATTTTCTTCGCGCTACTACTACAAAGTTGTATAACAGATGCACAGAGCATAGTACATACAAATACGATTACTTCTGAGACAGTCAAACATTGGCCTAATGATGCGCAATTAGTGATTTCTATTTCGATGCAATTTGAAACTGGAGGTCAACCAGAAGGTGCCGAAAGTCCATTTTCAGGAAACCCCTTGCCAGAAGGATATCCAGATTTACCAGCGCAGAGTTGGTTTAGATATGGGGCAAAAGAAGGTGTTTATAGAATGTTAGACCTTTGGAAAAAACACGATATAAAGGTCACTTCTCATGTTGTAGGAGAAGCTGCCATACAATACCCCGAAGTAGCAAAAGCAATTGTAGATGGTGGTCATGAGATTGCAGCGCATGGAATTGCTTGGGACGATCAGTGGAATATGACTTATGCTCAAGAATTGGATTTCATAAAAAAAGGAATAGATACTGTAGAAACCATTACAGGAAAACGTGGGAGAGGGTATAATGCCAACTGGCTACGTAGGAGTTCAAATACATTAAAAGTACTTCAAGAGCTTGATTTTTTATATCATATAGATGACCTAAGTCGTGATGAACCTTTCATCACAGAAGTGAGCGGTAAAGATTTTGTCGTGATGCCTTATACCCTTCGCAATAATGATATCGTAAACATTGAAGGTAAAAAGTGGAGCCCAGATCAACACCTTGCTCAGTTGAAAATGGAATTTGACCAATTATATGCTGAAGGAGCTACCAAACGTAGAATGATGTCTATAAGTATGCACGACCGTATCGGCGGAACACCTGCGGTAGTGAATGCCGTAGATCAATTTATAACGTATGCAAAACAACACAAAGGTGTGGTCTTTATGAGAAAAGATGAAATTGCAATGATGGTCAAAGATGATTCACATACACCACGAGATAACTCAGAGATTAGGTATAACAAATAAAATAAGGAGCCAGGAACCTGCTTTCCGCTGTATCTCTCCATAGCCTTTGGCAAAGGAGAGGATGCCGCTACAATCAGGGCTAAAACTATAACAACCATTAAAACTTTAAATACAATGAAATATCCAAACTTAAATAAGCCTTATACCATGAACGGAATTAAATTGAAAAATAGATTCCTTATGGCGCCAATGACACGCTCTAGAGCAGATGAAAAAGGAGAGATTCCAAATGCATTAATGGCAGAATATTATGGGCAAAGAGCATCAGCTGGTATCATAATAACAGAAGCGACACAAGTATCAATGCAAGGTATGGGATATGCAAGAACACCCGGTATTTTTACAAAAGACCAGATTGAAGGTTGGAAACTCACCACCGACGAAGTTCATAAAAAAGGAAGTAAAATATTTTTACAACTATGGCACGTTGGTCGTGTAGGTAGTTCGAAGGTTAATGGATTACAACCTATTGCACCTTCGGCTAAAATAGCAAAAGACACCAGTGTTTATATTTTTGATGGCGCACCTAATGGTGACGCAACATTTATTCCTGTTGAGACTCCAAGAGCTATGACACAAGAAGATATCGATCTCACTATCGAAGCGTTTAGAATAGGGGCAAAAAATGCAATAGAAGCGGGTTTTGATGGTGTTGAGATTCATGGCGGTAATGGTTATTTAATAGATGAATTTTTACGAAGTAACTCTAATGTAAGAACAGATGATTATGGAGGTAGTAAAGAAAACCGTGTTCGTTTTCTATTAGAAGTTACTAAAGCTGTAACTAATGAAATAGGAGCAGAAAAAACGGGAGTGCGCTTAGCACCTTTCATTAAGTTTAAAGATATGGATGACCCAGAAATTCTTGACACGATTATGATAGCATCAAAGGCATTAACCAGAATGGGAATTACGTATATGCATCTTTCAGAAGCAGATTGGGACGACTCACCACAAATTCCAATAGATTTTAGAATAAAGCTTCGTAAAACATTCAAAAATACTATTATCGCTACTGGTAATAAAACACCTGAGGAAGCAGAACAATTAGTAGGCGATGATTTGGTAGATCTTGTTGGTTTTGGACGAAATTTTTTGACTAACCCTGATTACCCACAGCGTTTAGAGAAAGGTACACAACTTAATGAAATCAGTGATACTCATACACTTTT
>CAKZKZ010000355.1 GCA_937124495.1 uncultured Dokdonia sp.
ATCGTACTATTTATAGCAAATCATAAAATAGAAATGTGTACGGTAAGTTATCTCGCTCAAGAGTTTAATATCACAAAACCTACGGTAAGTGATGCTGTAAAAATATTGCTTAAGAAAGAACTCATTCAGAAAAAAACAGTTTCTACAGATAGCAGAAGCTACGCAATTGCACTGACTCCAAAAGGAAAAGAATTACTATTACAGATAGAAGACTTTGCCCTGCCTATCAAGCATCAATTAGACACTATTGATCAAGCAGAAATAAAACAATTATACCATACCATTACAACACTCATTCATGGTCTAAACAAATCTGGAATCCTTAGCGTACAACGTAATTGTCATAGTTGCGCCTTTTACGAGAAAAAAGCAAAAGGACACTATTGCAACTTTCTAAAACAACCTTTAGAAAACCATGAGATTCGTTTAGATTGCCCAGAATATGAAGTACAACCTACAGGAACAACTTCTTAGTTAGCTATGAATAATACACTTTCTACTGCCACAAATTTGCAAGTTCTTTACGAGGATAATCACCTGATTGTAATTAATAAACGGGCGGGAGATATTGTTCAAGGAGATAAAACGGGAGATGCCCCACTGAGTGAAGTAGTCAAGCAATATATTGCCAAAAAGTATAACAAACCCGGTGCTGTGTATTTAGGGGTTGTACATCGTTTGGATCGTCCTACCAGTGGTATTGTGGTATTTGCACGGACCAGTAAAGCCCTCACACGGCTTAACAAGTTATTTGCAGAACGTAAAACACAAAAGACCTATTGGGCATTGGTTAAAAATCATCCTTCGCCAACACAAGCAACGTTGACTCATTATCTAAAACGGAATACAAAGCAGAATAAAAGTTACGCTTTCGCGAAAGCGGTGCCAGACTCCAAAGAAGCCAGTCTCACCTATCAGGTTATTAAGAAACTAAAAACCTTCTCTTTACTTGAAATTGATTTACATACAGGAAGACATCACCAGATTAGGAGTCAGCTGACAGCCATTGGAAGTCCGATACGTGGTGATTTAAAATATGGCTTTGATCGTTCTAATAAAGATGGAAGCATTAGTCTGCATGCACGTAAACTCACCTTCGTACATCCTGTACAAAAAGAAGAAATAACATTTATCGCTCCACCACCAAAAGGAGATTCGGTTTGGGAAGCATGTGTTTAGTAGTAAGTATAAACTTCTCTATAATTCTTATTTCTTAATTACCTGTCTTACAACACGTACTCCTACCTTTTCTATAGCAAGAATATACACACCCTTAGCATACTCAGATATGTCTATTGAGACATATTCATTTTGTACATCTACGGTGTATAGTATCTGTCCAGTTAAGGAATATAAGGTCGCTTTGGTCCCAATAAGAGCAGGAGATACTTGTAATGAAAGTGTATCAACCACCGGATTAGGATACCATTGGATTTGATTATCTAATACTTCTTCTGTGATGGACAATGTAGGATCTTGATATACTCGTATATAATCGACCTCCATAGCACTTTCTGTAAAAGATGTCAACGAATCTGTTGAATTTTATCAAAAAGTGCTTCAACTTGAAGAAATTAAGAATACTGCTTCTGAATCGAAAACAAGATGGTTATCATTTCAGGAAGGAATACAACTTCACCTTATTCCACGTCCAAATTTTGAAATAAAAATTAATAAGGCAGTACATTTCGCTGTATCTACATCTGATTTAGATGCCATCATCACTCATCTAAATGAATTAAAAATTGTTTTTTTTGATTGGCTTGATGTACCGAATAAAGTTTACACAAGAAAAGATGGAATTAAACAGATTTACTTTCAAGACCCAAATGGATATTGGGTTGAAATAAATAATGATGTCAGCTAAAAGTCAAGTAGCTAAGAAAACTCATTCCCAAATGATATTTTTTTACCTTTGAGGTCTTATGAATGAATATTTTAAATCACTCATTCTGCAAAAAACAGGAGCTTCTTCTTTATTTGAAAAAGAAATGATCCAAGAATTGTGGAGTGGGTACGGCAAAATCATCCGAGTCGGATTGAAAAATGCTGCTGTTGAAAATGTAGTCGTCAAGCACGTTCAGTTGCCCAAATATGCGAATCACCCACGTGGATGGAACACAGATATTGGCCATCAACGAAAGGTTAAATCCTACAAAGTAGAAGCTACTTGGTATAATAAATATAGCAAGACCAGCGCTGCCCGTCTTCCACAATGTCTAGCTATTGAAACACAAGAGGAGGAGGTATTGATAATACTAGAGGATTTGAATGAAGCAGGTTATTCATTCCGCAAGCGGTCTGTCAATTGGGAAGAAATAGCGGAGTGTTTAAGATGGTTAGCAAAATTTCACGCAAGTTACTTGGAAAAAATTCCAGATGGACTTTGGGAAGTGGGCA
>CAKZKZ010000356.1 GCA_937124495.1 uncultured Dokdonia sp.
ATTCATGGGTAAAAACGGAATTGCTATTATTCAAAAAGTTTTTGGCGTAATTTTGTTAGCCATTGCCGTAAAGTTATTTACTGCAAATATTCAAGAATTATTTAAATAGAACGTATGCGTATCCTTATTCCAATATTTATTGCTCTTGCAGCACTATTGCTCATTTACAATGTAGCACAAGTTAATTTTGATGCACCTTTTCAAGGTGAAAGTACGGTAGCGCTTATCGGTATTGTAGGAAGTGCTTGTGCGATTATACTTCTTCTCATCTTATTCGTATCTAGAAAAATTGCAAGAAAAGAAAAAGAGCGTAAACGCAGTCTTTAAAAAAAGTACTTATAAGCTATTTTAAAATAGATATATGAGTTCTGGCTTATAGATCTCTAAGCCTACGCCTACAACAAGTGTTATAATGGCTAAAATCGTAAATAGTTTGTGCAATTTCTGGTAGAGTAAATTACGTTTTAGTTTTTGCTTCAATTTATCGTCGTCTAGCTTATTCATCTCTTCTATCACCGTTTCTGCCGAAAGATAAAATGGGCTTACGGAGATCCCGTTTGAGATAAATAGCTTGGCACTGTTATCTAGTAATCTAAATATGACAGCAACAATAAATACAAATACAGATGCAATTATGACCATAATAATGTGTTCCCCTAATTAGCACTTAAGCTTATCACTTTTTGGATAATCGCATCATCTTGATTAACCATTTGTTCAAAAGCATTATTGCCGAAGAGCTGTTTTGCCATAGTGGCTTTTAGGTAGTTTTTATAAACATCCCTATATTTTTTTGCTCTTAAATTAATTCCCCTTAATTGCGCGTAAGATATAAAATCTTCTACAATTGTATCAGATATCATAATTTCATTTTCAAATTCTTCTAAAGATAGACTATTATAGTAAGAACGATCTTTTTCTAATTGCTCAAAAATAAACATGCGCATGTACCCAGATCTAAGTAAATAACTGAGATGTTCTATCTCATAATCTATATTTTTAGGGACAAAGACATCAGGTATAATACCGCCTCCTCCATACACTATTTTTCCTAGAGGTGTTTTAAATTTAAGAGAATCTGCTACTTTAATACTATCTGCACTGCGAAGTTCTCCATTTTCATAACGCTCTAAGTAGTCTTCAAAATAATCTTTATTCCCCAATTCATAGGGTTTTTGAATAGATCTCCCTGTGGGTGTATAATACCTAGCGATCGTTAGTCTGACAGCGCTTCCGTCTCCTAATGACATTTCTCTCTGAACCAATCCTTTTCCAAAAGAGCGTCTTCCTATAATCAATCCTTTATCATTATCCTGTAATGCTCCTGCTACAATCTCACTAGCAGATGCCGAGTTTTCATTGATAAGGATAAAGACCTCTCCATCTTCAAAAATACCTCCACGTTTGGAATACGTATTATTGATTTTACCTGTTTTATTTTTTGTGAATAAAATAAGCTTATTCTTTTCTAGAAACTCATCGGCTATAGCCTCTGCGCTTGACACATATCCTCCAGGATTATCTCTTAAGTCAAGTGCTAATTGTGTTGCTCCTTTCGCTTTAAGTGTTTTCAGTGCTGTTCTGAATTCATCATACGTAGATTCGGCAAATCTATTAATCTTAATATACCCCAATTGATCTGTAAGCATATAACTTGCGATAACACTAGAGATAGGAACTACATCTCTTTTTACACGATAAGACAGAAGTTCGCTTTCACCTTGTCTTTTTATTTTAAGATTTACAGATGTATCAACACGTCCTTTTAAAATTTTAGATAATGAATCATCAGCCATGGCTGGTCCGGTAAGAGGAATATTATCTGCAAATACAATACGATCACCTCCTCGTATTCCAACTTGATCACTAGGACCTCCAACAATAGATTGTATGACAGCAACAGAGTCTTTATAAGGATAGAAACGAATTCCTATTCCTACAAAATCGCCCTTCATGTTTTCTTCAATTTCTTTTAGCTCTTCTGGTGGGATATAGGTAGAATGTGGATCGAGATTATCTAAAATTCCATTAACAGTAACATCTACAATACTGTCTGTATTTACAGCATCTACATACTCATAATCTATATAGTCTATAAGCTTATTGAGTTTTTCTTTTTTACTATTTGAACTAAAAAAAGCTGTATCAGAAGAAGCTCCAAAGTTCAGAAAACTACCTAAAAAAATTCCTAAAGCAATTCCTAAGCTAAAAAGGATGGGTACATATTTTTTTTTCAATTTCATGAATCTTCTAAATTTGAAAGATGTACTATCTCAACGCCTGCTTTTTCTAAAAATTTTATACCACTTTGGTCTTTATATCCTTCTTTAAAAACAACGCGTTTTATTCCTGCTTGATGAATAAGTTTACTACACTCTTTACAGGGGCTTAGCGTTATGTATAAAGTGGCTCCATTACAGGATTGTGTAGACGAAGCTACTTTTAAAATAGCGTTTGCTTCAGCATGTAATACATACCATTTTGTGTATCCTTCTTCATCTTCGCAAAAGTTCTCAAAACCTGTAGGGGTTCCATTATAGCCATCAGATATAATCATTTTATCTTTTACTATAATAGCACCTACTTGTTTACGCTCACAATAAGAGAGTTTTCCCCATTCTCGAGCCATTCTTAAATATGCTATGTCGTATTTTTGTTGCTTTAAAGCCATGTATTTTAATGTGCGAAGTACGCTTTCGCGAAAGCGTATACATTCTAAAAATAATTTATAACCACTAATGTAAGTGGCTCTTACGGGATACGCAACCGATTATTAAATATTTAACGCAATTAATGCATTTTTAAAAATAGGAATAGCAACTCCTATCACAATAGCAGATACAACCATAACCCAATCTCTTAATGAAAACCGGAACACAAATTGCCCTATGAAACTAACGAGTAATACCAAAAGTACAATGATAATTTGAGAGGTTTCTATGCCTAATGTATATTCTAATAGTGGAAGAAATTTACTTTCTGTACTAGCCGTCATCATCTTGAAATAGGTAGAAAACCCAAAGCCATGAATAAGTCCAAAAAATAAAGCTGCAATAAGATAGACTCCTACTTGTTCTTTGCGTCCTTTTTTACCAGCTGTAAAAATATTATACAATGCTGTGATTAAAATAGTCACAGGAATTAAAAACTCAATAAGTGTTGTGTTAATTTTTACAACGCCATACGCTGCAAGACTTAATGAAATAGTATGACCTATCGTAAATACGGTGACTAATGATAGTAATCTTTTCCAACTAGAAAATGTATAAGGAATCGTTAATACAACAAGAAATAAAATATGATCATAGGCGTTCCAATCGAGTACATGGTAAAGCCCTTCTTTAAAATAAAACCAAAAAGTATCCATCAAAAATATATTAGGGGGGTTTTCCAAATGTACAAATTAAAAATGATGCAATAATAGCTATATTTGCGACTTAATTATAAAGATACTATTATGTCTATTTCAGATTTATATGATAGCGGTTTCCGCAAGCGTAATGAAGATCATTTTGCAGCGATGGTTCGTATTGCAATGAGTGATACTATCATTACTGAAGATGAAAAAAAATTCCTAGATAGGACAGCTCGTAAACTTGATATTTCAGAAGAGGATTATAAAGAAATATTAAAAGATTATAAGTCTCATATCATTAATCCTCCTATCACATATGACAATCGTCTAGAGCGTCTTTTTGACTTAGGGAGAACGGTGTACGCAGATCACGAGCTTGGAGACAAACAAACAGTGATGCTAGAGAGACTCGCTGTAGGATTAGGTTTTACAGTAACTAATGTAAAGTATGTTGTAGATAAAACCTTAACTCTTGTAAATGAAGGTGTGGATTTAGATACTTTTAAAGAGGAAATCAAATTAATGAATCGTTAGTCAAACAGCTAGATTCAATAAAAAAGGCGACAAATTTGTCGCCTTTTTTAGTATTCATTTTTATGCTTTCTTATTTTTATATCGATGTAATAATCGATCTATTGTTTTAAAGAGTAATTCAGCATTTACTGGTTTTGTTAAGTAGGCGTTCATCCCACATTCTTTTGCCTCTTCTCTTTCTTCTTCTGTTGTACGAGCAGTTAAAGCAATAATAGGCATTTTCTTTATTCTCTTATCGGCATGACTTCGTATTCTCATCGCAGCATCGTAACCATCCATTACAGGCATAGAAAGATCCATTAAAACAAGATCGTATTTATACTTTTCAAGGAAGAGTACTACTTGCTCTCCATTTTTTGCAATATCTAGACTATAACTTCCCTCATCTGCAAATAATCGCATCATAAGAAGCTGGTTAACTTCTATATCTTCTCCTAAAAGGATACGATATTTTTTCTTTTTAGTATTCCCACTCTTTTTATCTGATCCTTTTAAAACTTGCGTCTCTTTATCTTCTTTCTGATCATGAGAAACTCCTAAAGAAATTGTGAATTTAAATGTAGAGCCTTCATTTACTATACTCTTTACTTCAAGATTACTATCCATGAGTTGAGTAAGTTGCTTTACAATACTAAGCCCCAAACCAGAACCTCCAAATAAACCACGCTTCTCTAACTGTGTAAAGCTTTCAAATATGTTTGTAAGGTGTTCTTTGGGAATTCCTATTCCTGTATCTACAACCTCAAAGGTTACAGGAATACGACGCATATTACGAGAAGAAGTAGATATGCGTAATGTCACCGTACCTTGATGAGTATATTTTAAAGCATTTTCAAGTAAGTTAATCAAAATCTGATTGAGTCTCAATTGATCTCCAATGAGAAATTTTGGGAGGTTTGTTCCTATATCTACAATAAATTGTAATCGTTTCTCACTAGCTTGTAATTCGTAAGTTTTTATAAGTGATTCAGTAAATTTTTTGAAATTAAAACGCTTGTTCTTAATTTCTAATCGCCCAGCTTCAATTTTTGAGATGTCTAACAGGTCGTCTACTATAGAGACAAGATTTTTTGAAGAGTCCTTAACAATTCCTATTAAGTCTAATTGCTCTCTATCTAAACTGGTGTTCTCAAGCACACTTAGAAAGCCTAAAATACTATTGAGAGGAGTTCTGATTTCATGACTTACATTTGCTAGGAATTTATTTTTAAAGCCTCGCTGAACATTTAGTTCATTGTTTAATTCCTGCGTAATATTAAAGTTTATTATAGATTCATTACGCACTTGTTTTATTTGATGCACGGTTTTATAGTGATCTGTAAGATCTTCTAGAAACAAAACAAGCTGTTTTTCCTCAAAGTTAACTTGTGTTCTAATATCAAAAAAACACATCCTCCCTTTTATTTCCATTTGTACGCAATAGAACTTTTGTTCTTTTCTATCGTCTTCAAAAAGAGAAGAAATTACATGAAAAAAAGGGTGAAAATCTGTAATATCAGAGCCTTTTTTTATAGAAAACAAAGAGTCATCTGTATCTAAAACCTGATTTGTATTATCTACAATAAGTAATTGTGTCGTATTTTCTAAAAATTCTTGTCTAAGCTTATCAAGCATTCTCAAGTAATTGCGCTGCTACGTTTTTAAACAGCAATTCAACATTATCTCCAGTTTTAGCACTAGAAAGATAAGAATGCTGAATATCTTGTGCTTTTAGTTCTTTTAAAATAATTTCAGGATCGACCAAATCCACTTTATTTCCGATAACATGCACAGAAACGTGCGGAAATTTCTCTTTTAAGTGCTCTAGGTTATATTTTATATCTCCATACGTAACGGGTCTAGAGGCATCAAAAACATATACAAAACTAGAAGCCCCCATAAGATAGGATGGTCTATATTTTGTAAAATCATCTGTCCCTTCAACATCCCATATCACTAGAGTAATACTATCTTTTTCTATCTGCACCTCTTTCTTCATGATATGAACTCCTATCGTAACTGTATAATTTTCTGAAAAGGTGTTTTCTACAAAACGTCTAAGAAGTGAAGATTTCCCTACCCCAAAATGCCCCAACAACACTATTTTTTTAGATACGCTCATCTGTAAAATATGATTTTAATTTTTTGGTAAAATTTTCTGAATTTTCTAAATCGCTTTTATTGACAATAAATTGTGCAAAATCCATAAGCACATCTTCTAGTCTGTCTTTATAATCATCATCATAAATACCAGTAATAACAACTGCAATATAATAATTTGAAAAGTTTTGAAGATGAATTGTAAACAATTCATAATCTATTCTTTCCAATTCCATTTCTCCTGTATTATACGCATCTTCTACAAAACTTTTGATAGCGGTTAACATTCCTGCCACCATATCTTCGTCTAGCGTTGGCCTCTTTGCATAATTTGCTTTAAGCAATCCTGATCCTTTTTCAATAACCATAATTTGCTCAATTCTTGCCTTATATTGCTCATGCATCAATGCTGCGGCATCCATGTTTTCATCCTTTCCTGAAAACCAATTTCTAAAAGAAAACGTTTTATTAAGTCTTTCATTAATATCTTCATTGAGTTTTTTAATCTCAGCTTGAACATATTTTTTTATCATTTTACCCATAACTGGATATAATGCTTCAGCAACGGCATCTTGTGATTTTTTAATCTCTGTCTTTAGTGTTTCTGTTATGACAGGACCTAATGCTTTAGGCATTTTCTCAACAAAGTCATCCATACGTTCATCAAGTATTGGCGTCACTCTATCTAAAAGATGATCTTGTTCTGATTCTAATTTTTGAA
>CAKZKZ010000357.1 GCA_937124495.1 uncultured Dokdonia sp.
GCATAAAAATAATTTTTTCATCATCATAAGGTTTAATGTTTATGATGTGTTGTTCTGTATGTGTCAGTTTTGTTACCCACTAATTTTATTTTAATGAATAACCTTATTCTTACTTGTTTTGTATAACAAAAAAATGGCTAGAAAGTCACTGTGCGTGAATGTCTAGCTAAATAAGTATGTTGAGATTATGTATTGTTATAGTGTAGTTATTCTCCGTAAAAAGGTAGCTAAGGATAGCGTAGGTATTATGTTGTAAAAAGTTGACCTATATAATTTTAAATATCCTTAAACGAGATCATTTGGTTTCCGCTTTCGTACTTCGACTAAGCTCAGCATAAACTTCTGCGTCATAATATGACTTGAAAGCGGAATTACCCTTCATCAAACCTGCTAAGTAACTTATAGTGATCTTAAGTACATCACGATCTTTCTAGAATTTCGTTCTGTTGTAGTAAATTGCTGCTATTGTATAATTTAGTTAAAAGATGTGCTGATTAGTGTGTAGCTATTATCAGTGTTTCTTGTGAAAGTACCAATTAAAAATGTACTTCCTTCTGGGATAACTTGTGTCATTTCATCACATAGGTCTCCACAGTTTATAGGGATAGTATCTAAAAGTTGAAACCCTGTAGCGTTAGTGCCTGTCGTATAATACTCTGTAACATCTCCAAAATTACCTCCTAACCATACATTAAAGGTTTCTGTCGTAGATCCTTCTGTTTTACTGATAACATCCAGAAGTTCATAACGGATGCTACTTCCATCGGCAGGTGGATCTTCTACAGTAGATTTTAAAACACGGAGTTCATAATCAAATCCCAATTCATAGTCAAACCCTTCTACAAATCGAAAAAAAGCAGTAGTCGAGGTGTCACCATTTTCTATAGATACGGGTAAAACCGCAAATGCCCCTAAAAAACCAGAGCTAATAGTTTGATAATGTGTAAATGTTAAGGTGACTACTTCTGAATTATTATCGTCGTCTGATGAACAGCTTATCATTGATATACAAAAGGTGAAAAGTAATAAAGAGATACGGTATGTATTTTTCATAAGAGTAGTTTATTAAGAAGATGTAAAGAATGGAAAATGGTTGCTTAGAAGTGTGTTAAAAAAGATACCCCTAACTTATGTAACTCCAGATATTCTTAAACTTCATCATCTGGGCATACATAAATCGGATGATTTGGTTTTCCGCTTTCGCGAAAGCGGGATCATCCTTCACCACACCCCATGCGTAGCTTCTAGCGATCTTAAGGATATCATTATCTCGGATAATATCACCTATTTTAAGATGAAGTACACCACTTTGTTGTGTGCCGCTGATATCTCCAGGGCCTCTAAGCTTTAAATCGACTTCTGCAATCTCGAAACCATCATTGGTGCGTGTCATGGTTTCCAAACGTGTTTTAGAGTCGCTAGAGAGCTTAAAACTGGTCATGAGGATACAATAACTTTGCTCGGCACCTCGCCCCACACGTCCTCGTAATTGATGCAGTTGACTCAATCCAAAACGCTCAGCACTTTCGATAATCATCACCGAAGCATTAGGTACATTTACGCCCACTTCGATCACGGTAGTGGCGACCATGATTTGTGTTTCGCCTTTAATAAAGCGTTGCATTTCGTATTCCTTATCGGCAGCTTTCATCTTTCCATGAACGATAGAAATCTGATAATCGGGTAGGGGAAACTCTCTAGAAATACTTTCATATCCATCCATCAAATCTTTGTAATCCATGGCCTCCGATTCTTGGATTAATGGGTACACAATATAGACCTGTCTTCCCTTCTTAATTTCGTCCCGAATAAAGGCAAAAACCTTAAGCCGATTGGCATCATATCTATGCACAGTTTTGATCGATTTTCGACCCGGCGGAAGCTCGTCAATAACAGACACATCTAGGTCTCCATAAACGGTCATCGCAAGTGTTCGCGGAATAGGGGTGGCAGTCATTACCAATACGTGTGGTGGGAACTTATTTTTATGCCATAATTTACTCCGTTGTTTCACGCCAAAACGGTGTTGTTCATCTATCACAGCCAGTCCTAAATTCTTAAATTTTACTTTATCTTCAAGTAAAGCATGAGTGCCAATTAAGATGTCTAATTCGCCATTTTCGAGCTGTTCATGAATTATTTTACGACTTGAAGTTTTAGTTGAGCCTGTAAGTAGTGATATTCTGGTATTTAATGGTTTACATAATTCAATAAGTCCGTTATAGTGCTGAACTGACAAAATTTCAGTTGGCGCCATTAAACAAGCTTGAAATCCGTTGTCAAGGGCTATTAACATTGATAACAACGCTACAATAGTCTTCCCAGAACCTACATCTCCTTGTAACAACCGACTCATTTGCGCATTTGTACCCAAATCGTGACGTATTTCTTTGAGTACTCTTTTTTGAGCACCTGTTAAATCGAAAGGTAAATGTTCTTTATAAAAGGTATTAAAATTAGCTCCTATTTTTTCGAAAGGATACCCTTTTATTTTGGTTTTATGTGTCCGATTTTTGAAGGCAAGTTGCAGTTGAATATAGAAAAATTCTTCAAAGGTTAACCGGTATTGTGCCCGTGCTAAATCTGCTTGAGATTGTGGGAAATGAATGTTCAATAATGCCTCTCTTTTGGGCATTAATTTTAAGGCATCTATAATGGGTTTTGAAAGGCTTTCATGAAGGTGTGATTTAGCCTCTAAAAAGAGCGTTTGCATGAGTGCATTTACAACCTTATTGGTGATGCCTTTATTACCTAATTTTTCAGTGCTCGGATAGACGGGTTGCATTACACTCCGTAAACTTTTTTTATGATCAGCAACGAGTTCTAATTCTGGATGAGGCATCGAGAACTTTCCATTGTAATAATTGGTTTTTCCAAAAATCACATAGGTCATATTAAGCTTAATACTTTCACGAATCCATTTCTGACCTCTAAACCAAACGAGCTCCATAACACCACCATCATCTTTAAAAGTTGCGACGAGACGTTTGCCTTTTCCTTCAATCATTTTAAGACTCGTCACTTTCCCTACAATCTGTACATCGGCACTATTGCGTTCTAATTCAGAAATGGTATAATAACGTGTTCTATCAATATATCGATTCGGAAAAAGGTGGATAAGGTCTTGATAGGTGTGAATTCCTAATTCAGCACGCAAAAGATCAGCCCTGTTAGGACCAACGCCTTTTAAGTAGTCAATAGGTGTCTGCAGGAATGTGGGATTCATTAAAGCTAATTTAATCCAATTTATACAATAGAAAATCTATTCTTTTTCAAAATCACATAAAAATAAACATTTCATTGATGTTTTCAATTTGTTCATCGCGATGCTATGAACAAATTTCCAAATCATCTTATTTTGTTGTGCTTTTGAATCTCATTACGAAGTTCTATTATATATTCTAGATGTAATGAATTTCACAGGCTAGGAAAATTTTTGTTTGAACAGTCTGAATGTATCATCAGTAGTGTAATGATGTTTTTTATTGTTTTCGCACTTCGACTAAGCTCAGTGTAAACTTCTACCTCACTACGTTCGTGGAAAGCGTATAAATCTCTCTTGACTATTCAGATGAATTTCCTTCAATCAAGTTTTTTAAATTATTTAAATTTTCATCTTCTTGCGTTCCCATTGAACCAGACATGAATGATAGCATTGATTTAGCAATCATACTATTTCCTGTTGTATGTGTTTTTGTGGTGATGACGGTCTTACCGCCTTGTTCTTTAAAGAGCATTTCATAATTGATATTCATAAAGTCCATAGTAAAGGTCATGGCCATGAGTTCATTTTCTTTTAAAGCAATAATCGTTTCTTCCATGATCATTTCGTTCCCTTCTTCTTCAATATAGACTTTAGATACAGCCCCTAGGGTATTAGATGTACCACTTATCAGTTCAACTTTTTTAAATCCCCTAATCCATTTAGGTAAATTTGATTCATCAGACATTACCGCCCAAGATTCTTGTACAGGTTTATTTACAACAATTTCAGTTTCATACGATATAGAAGGAGTTATGAATCCTTTTACTATAAATAATAACCCTAGTACAATGATAGTAATGATTATATATTTTAAATATTTCATAATGAGAAGTTTTGGTTAGTAAATGACAAATATATTCTACAGTGTATGTATGGACACCTTGATTTTTTTACACATTATTCTACTAGCAAGTTACAAAAGGCTATGAAATTATCTAATTCTAGACCATAAATATGAGGATAAACAGTTGTTTGAATGGGTTATTTTTTAATCTTTTCTAATTCGTCTAGTCGTTTACGATACATATTAAAAATGATTTCTGGACTCCAGGTATCTTCTTCTGTTTTTCCATGCCCGAGGGATGTGTAAGAGAGTAGTGTACCATTCCTTGCGTAAAATTTGCAATGCCATTGCATTTGTAAATAGTGATTGTTGGGGGTATAGTTTTCGGTTTCTTTAGCGAGATGCTTAATCCTTAGTAATCTCTATTCTTTCTCCAGCCTCTTTTCTAATCTTGTAATGAAACTCTTCTTTTTTAAATTTCATCACTTCAATTCATTTTCAATGGGTTATGAAAACTCATACCATGAAAAATCCTATTCATTCTAAAAATTAAGCTTCTCATGCTATTTTATCCGTAATTTTTAAAATCAGTGTCGATATTTGAAGTGTTATTGAGAAAGTAATTAATTGATGTAAAGACGTTTATATCCTTAAAAAAACTCCTGATGACACTCCAAAATCATAATTAACCTTTAAAAACAATTAAAAATGGGAATCGTAAAATCAACTATTTATTCAACAACAGCAGCAGCAGCAATGACTCAGTTAGACTTTTCTACTGACTTTCAAGGACAGACAGCAAGTGTAACTATTAATCTAGTAAAAGCAGGTACTGTAGTGAGTACAGCAACGTATGCTTTAGATGCTGATAATACGATAGGTAAAGTTTCTTTAGGAGCTTCTGATATAAGCTCAGAAGGAACCGTTACTTTGGCAGCTAATGCCAATGCAGTAGCGTTTTCTGGAATTGGTGTATGGAAGGATGTAACTTCTTTCAGAGCTGAAAATGTTGCCATATCGTACAGATAGAACGTTTAACCTGCATTCTATATTAGAAAATTTATTCCGTCTTGAAGTAGCAGCAAAAATATATCGCTGGGATACATTTTTAAGTTTAACCATAGCGATGCTATGCTAAAACTCACAAAACGTCATGTTTTATTGTTATTTCCAGACTCATTACAAAGCTCTAATGTATAATGGAGATTTAAATACTATTTTTAAAAAGGGAAATTCTTGTAAAGAATTTCCCTTTTTTTTGAGTATAATCTATTTTTAAATTACTTCTTCCTGTATTTCAAAAACCATTTGTACACATTTGGATCTGTATACATCTCTGTCCATGCATCGTGACTTCTACTATGGGTAGATGTGAAGATATGATCGTGTTTTTTATAATCCGTATTAGCAATACTTGTAGTGTTCTGAAATGAAATGCCTGTTTCTTCTAATCGTGCAATGGTGCGCTCAGAAGCGCTGTAGTTGACTCTTTGATCACCTGTATTGTGTGAGTTCCAGATCGGTAATTTTCCTAAAGCTTTATAATCAGAAATGCCGTGAGATCCTCCACAAATAGGCGCTACGGCAGCAAATGTTTCTGGAATCCGACTAGCCAATCCCCAGGTACCGTGACCACCACGACTCAAGCCTGTAAGATAGATGCGATTGGAATCAATATTATAATTGGAAGCGACTTCTTTTAAAATCGTTTGTATCGCTTTTTCATTGGTATAAAATTGCCCTTCTTCTATATGTGGCATCACGAAGACAAAAGTATCTGTAATTAGCTTTTTAAGGTCTTTAGAGAGACCAGAAGGTTCTTTTAGCATTTTGGGTAATCCCCAGCCATAAATCACATCTACAGCACCACCAACGCCCAATCCGCCTTGTAAGAAGACAATCACAGGAAACGCGTCTGATTGTGGTGTGCACGAGTTGGGAACGTATAGATTATATCCATCAATAGTGCTATTGGGATATTGTTTTTCTATAGTTGTAAACGTACCTGTTTTAGAAGTCGTTGTTTGTGCGTGTGCTAGTAATGGCAGAAAGCAGATGCATAAGAGTGGGATGCGGAATGATTTCATATTGAATTTGTTAGTTAGGTGAATCAAGGGTTGAAAATTCAAGTGTGTTAGTACTACTTTTAGCATTTAATTTTGTCATATTTATAAAGTACCCTTTCCGTCAATGATATCGCTGTCGCTTTACCATTGCCACCTTTCCCTAAAAGGGAAAGGAGCTTTTAGATATTTAAAATCTAACCCATGATTGATTTTAGTTAGGTCTTTCTATAACGTCAAAAAACACGTA
>CAKZKZ010000358.1 GCA_937124495.1 uncultured Dokdonia sp.
CACTAACTCTTAAAGAAAGGGAACTAGAATTTATAAAGCACGCCTGTACCGAGATGACATACAATGAGATTGCAGATCGTATGTTCTTAAGTCCAAAAACAGTACAAGGATATCGAGATAGCGTATTCTCTAAATTGAATCTAAAAAACAGAACAGGACTTGTGATTTATGCTATAAAACATGGGCTGTTTAAGCCTTAGTACCACCGCACCTTTTGTATTATTTTTTCAATAGCTTCAGTAATTACCTCTTCTATGGTAAAATATAACGCTATGATCTTCTCTCTTTTGCTTATTTTTGTTTTATGTTAAAACAACAACTCAATTTTAAACTTTCGCAAAAGCTATCTCCTCAACAAATACAGTTGATGAAATTGATTCAATTGCCTACGCAAGCATTTGAACAAAAAATAAAACAAGAGCTTGAAGAAAACCCCGCGTTAGATAGTGGGAAGGAAGAAATTAAAGATGAATTTGAAGAGTTTAACAACACTGGTGAAGAAGATTTTGGCAACGAAACTATAGAGACCGAAATCAATGTAGATGAATACTTGAGTGATGATGAGACACCTGATTATCGCCTTAGTGCTAATAATTATAGTGCAGATGATGAGGACAGACAAATACCTTATGCATCTGGAACTTCATTTAACCAATATCTAAAAACACAATTAAATACCGTTCGCTTATCCCAAGAAGAGCGCGATATTGCCGAATTCATCATAGGAAGTTTGGACGAAAGCGGCTATCTAAGAAGGTCTATAGAAGACTTGATGGATGATCTTGCTTTTACCCAAAATGTATACACTACGGAGGAAAAAATAGAAGAAGTGCTCTTTAAAGTACAAGATTTAGACCCATCTGGAGTCGCTGCTCGTAACCTAGAAGAATGTCTGATATTACAGCTTTCGCGAAAAGCACCTACGAAGTCTATTGAACTCGCTATAGCGATCCTTGAAAAATCTTTTGATCACTTTAGCAAAAAGCATTACAAAAAACTAATGTCTAAGTTCTCTATTTCTGAAGAAGAACTTAAAAATGCTATTCAAGAAATTGAACATTTAAATCCGAAGCCTGGAGGTTCATATTCTAGTAATACAAAAATAGTAGAGCATGTGGTGCCCGATTTCACAATACGTATTGTAGATGGAGAACTCGAACTTTCTCTCAATGGACGTAATGCACCTGAATTACGTGTTTCCAGAGATTATAGTAATATGCTTAAAGGGTACAAGGCTTCTAAAGAAAAAACAAAGGCGCAAAAAGACGCAGTGATGTTCATAAAGCAGAAGCTAGATGCCGCAAAATGGTTTATAGAAGCTATTTTACAGCGTCAACAGACGTTATTTGTAACCATGAGCTCTATTATGTATTACCAGAAAGAATACTTCCTTACAGGTGATGAACGCAATTTACGCCCTATGATTTTAAAGGATATTGCTAATGAAATTGGCATGGATGTCTCTACGGTATCTCGGGTAGCAAATAGCAAATATGTAGATACACCTTATGGTACAAAATTGATTAAAGAGTTCTTTAGCGAGTCAATGACTAATGATCAAGGTGAAGAAGTCTCTACACGGGAAATTAAAAAAATTCTAGAAACTGTGATTCTAGAAGAAAACAAGAAAAAACCTCTTACGGACGATAAATTAGCAGGTATTTTAAAAGAAAAAGGATATCCTATAGCAAGACGTACTGTAGCAAAATATAGAGAACAATTAGATCTTCCAGTCGCAAGACTTCGCAAACAAATCTAATGAAGTACATCATACGAAGTTTGTCTTATATTTTCCACCCGCTATTGATGCCTATAGCTGGAGTCTTATTATATTTTCAAATTTCTCCACGATTTTTCAATAATTCTTTCCTTTTTTCTAAGTTATTTGCGACTTCTATCATGACAGTGGTTATACCCATTTTAAGTTATTATATGCTTAAAAATCTAAATGTAGTCACAGAAATACATTTGAAAGATGTAAAAGAACGTCGCTATCCTTTATTAATGCAACTCTTTTTCACCTTTTTATTAATTAATATTGTCTTTAAAGGATATGAAATACCGGAACTCTACTTTTTCTTTGTAGGTATTTTAGGATCAAGTTTAGCGGCACTTATACTAGTTTTTGCTAAATTCAAAGCCAGTCTTCATATGATAGGCGTATCAGGACTACTTACTTTTATTATAGGATTAAGCATTCATTTTAATCAAAACTTATTGCTACTCATTGCTCTTCTAATTATAGGCTGTGGTGGCACTGCAACATCTAGATTAGATGCAAAAGCACATACACATATAGAATTAATTATAGGTTTTTTTGTTGGCGCATTGCCTCAACTTATGTCATTTAAATACTGGCTATAAGATAAATACTAGTTCAGGTTACGAATCAGTCTTACAAGAAATAAAACTGAAGACCTAGCCGAACAACTTGCAAGTTTACATTTTGTCCATTGATAAAAGCATCATCATTAAATAATGTATTTATTCCATAATATGCTTGAAAATTAAAGGCTCCATAACCAAAAGCAAAAGTCAATCCGTATTGTAGTTTATTTAATTCTGGTATATCCGTTTGATTCACCTCAACACCTTCACTTATAAATGTAGATTTAAACCTAAAGATATATCCAAACTGAACACCAGTATGAATACGCCAGAAGGCATATTTTGTAGGAGTTGATGTTCTCCATCTATACTGTATAGGAAACTCTAATGTGTAAAAAGTAAATCGATTCTTATCTACATTTATATCTTCAGAGATGGTAGCGAACATCGTTGTCTCTCCATCAGCTTCTTCAGCTATAAGAAGATCTTGATTAAAAGTATCTATAGATATTCCTAAACCAACTCCAAACGCTTTATTACGACGTTTATTAAAAGGCATATCTCGGATAAATCCCAATTGCATACTACCACTAAGCCCATTTTGAGAGATTCCATCTGGCTTATTTGATAATAAATTAAACGTAACCCCAATATATACTTGATCTTCTCGATACAAAGAATCAACTACAGTGTATTCTTTTACATCATCTTGACTTAAAACTGTCTGACTACACAGCAAAAGAATTAGTATATAAAAAAAAGTATATCTCACAAGGCATGATTTATAACAAAGATACAAGAAATGAGCACGATGTAAAGACATAAAAAAACGCCTTGGCATACCAAGGCGTTTTTTTACTAATTATAAAATTTTAAATTTATTCGACCACGCTATTAGGCGTAGTGATAAATATGATTTTAGGCAAATTTGCTTCACGCAACTCTTGCTTTACATCATACACTAATCCTGATTCTGCGTCTTTATCGATTTTTAATGCTACAATAGCAGAGCTTTGAAGCTCTTCTCTAAGGTTGATTACCTCCTGTAATACAGCAGATTTAACCTCACTTACATCTACAATGCGATCTCCTATTTGTACAATATCGACTTTACTTTTTCCTGTATAGCCTTCTCCTGGTTTTCCTATATATATAAAAACTGTTCTAGATTTATCCAGTTTTTCTATCTGATCTGCAGGTGGTAATTGATTTAGAACTTTAAGATCATTTTTTCTAAGTACAGTAGCAACCATAAAGAAAAATAGTAACATGAATACGATATCTGGTAAAGATGCAGTATTTACAGGTGGAAGTTCCCCTCCTTTTTTCTTTTTAAACTTTGACATAGTATTAATTACTTTTAGGTTCTGCTTCAGACAATTTAAAAGGTATTAGTTTTCTAATTTCTTTTAATTTATCATTTGCTTTCTGTTCATTACCTTCATAGTTTCCAGCGTCTATCGATGCCTTAACTTCTGTATACTTCCATCCAAAAAGCCTTTGTGACTCTCTATCTCTAAGCTCATTATAAGCTGCTCCTAATTCATTTTGGACAGCTATATATGTAGTGTAATTTGTTTTTCTTGCACTACTCATAGAGATAATGGCCTTATCTGGATTATCGGATGAACTTGGGCTTCGAGCTCCTTGACAAAAATCACAATATCCTTCTTGTCCTGAAGGAATTCCTCCGTTGTCTAAAAACTCTACAGCTGCTCGTCGTAAATCTTTCAATTCCATTGGCTCCTCTTCTACTAGAAGATCATTATTTCCATTTACCAATACAACAAACAAGTTCTTTTGTTTAATAATTGGAGGTACGATCTCTTCATCGAGAGGTGGTGGCAGTTGCCTTACTAATCCTTTATCTTTATCTATAGTTGTAGTAACTAAGAAGAAAATAAGAAGCAAGAACGCAATATCTGCCATAGATCCTGCATTAATTTCGGGTGCTGAGCGTTTTGCCATAATACGTTATTTTACAAGTTTCTTTGCTCCTGAGAACAACATTAAACCAATGGCAACTGATGCCAAAATATAGAACGCATTTATACCAGCTCCAACCCATCTAGCTCCATTTGCAGATAGTATCTCTCCGTCTTTCATTTCTGTTTCAACTCCGCTAGCCATAAGGTATGAGATAGCAATAACAAGTACAAATGCTCCAACACCTATTAATGTGTTTTTTGCATTACCACCACTCGCAAGTCCTTTAAGAACAAATACGACTACTAATACTAGGATTAAACCAAGTACTATGTATGCTATTAGCATCAAATAACTGATACTTGCAGGTACTTCCATAGCATTTATACTGCCTACAGCTTTCAGTTCTTCCTGAAGTGCTTCACTATCCAGTGTTGAAACTACTCCTGCAATTACAAGAGCTATTACACCAAGGATACCAACCACTATTTTTAATATTTTATGTAAACCCATAATTTTTAAAGTGTTTTAGGTGTTACTATTATTTTCTATGCTTCACTAACATATCGATAAGAGTGATTGAAGAATCCTCCATATCGTTTACGATACTATCGATTTTTGCAATAATGTAATTATAGAAAATTTGAAGTATAATAGCCACAACAAGTCCAAATACTGTTGTAAGAAGTGCTACTTTAATACCTCCTGCTACAAGAGCTGGATTCATATCTCCTGCTGCTTCAATTTTATCAAATGCCTGAATCATACCGATTACAGTTCCCATGAAACCAAGCATCGGCGCTAATGCAATAAACAATGAGATCCAAGAAACATTTTTCTCTAATTGTCCCATTTGTACACCTCCGTAAGATACTACAGCTTTTTCTGCTGCTTCAACTCCCTCACCTACACGGTCAAGTCCTTGATAATATATAGAAGCAACGGGTCCTTTTGTGTTACGACATACTTCTTTTGCAGCTTCAACTCCACCGCTATTTAAAGCATCTTCTACATTTTGTGCTAGTTTCTTACTATTAGTAGAAGCTAAGTTTAAATATATAATTCTTTCTATTGCGATTGCTAAACCTAAGATAAGACATAAAAGAACAATCCCCATAAACCCAGGTCCTCCTTCTATAAAACGTTTCTTTAAATCTTGTGTAAAAGATAGTTCTTCTTCTGCATCGTCTTGAAATGTTGCTCCTGAATCAACACTAGCAACTATTTGCTGTACTTGAACTGGAAGGGTTGTTTGCGCATTGCTGGCTTTCGTTGTAAAAGTACCCAAAGCTACAACAGCTGCGATTGCCATAATAGAGAATAATTTTTTCATTGCTCTTGATCTTAAATTTAAATTAGTAAAGGGTTAAATATAGTAATTAATTAGATTAATTCTGAAAAAAATAGCAGATAGAAACTGTTTAAGTAATCATAATAGCCACATCTTAGAGACTATACTCCCTTACTTAGAATGTAATAGCCTATTTTGAGTGTCAAAAAAAGAACAAAAATTGTTTCTATTTGCAAGAACATAAATAAAGAATGTTAAACATCTTTATTAAGCAGAGAGGAAGGGATTCGAACCCTCGATACGTTGCCATATACACGCTTTCCAAGCGTGCGCCTTAAGCCACTCGGCCACCTCTCTATTTCACCTAGTGCTTGAAATAATAGGTGTTCGCAAAAGAACTAAAATAGTTGGGAATAAAAAAATAAACATTTCCAAAAAATTTAAAAAAGTGGAAAAATGTCAAAAAATGAACTTTTCACTTACCAGATCCACTTACCAAGATAATCCAAATTCAAATGCACTGCTTATTGATTCTAGCAATACTATTCTAATATAATAACCATTGAATTGATTATAGAAATTTTCATTTAAGATTTTAATAAATCATATTATTACAATACTTTTTAAGAAAAATACCTTTTCAAAAGAATTGTAGAGATTGTAGAGATTGTAGAGGTTAGCTTAATAATTTCATGTAAATCGCTTACGAGTGTAAGCTTCTCCTTTTTCAGACAGAGTATAATTTAAACCCTCATTTTAATCTTTTATATCACAACCATATAGTTCCCAATACTTTTGTAATGTAGTCGTTGGCAT
>CAKZKZ010000359.1 GCA_937124495.1 uncultured Dokdonia sp.
TGCCAATAAATTCTTTTAGAATATAAAAAAGGGAAACTAAAAAAGAACGCAGTACTTCATTGAATTTATCAATCAGTTTCTTGATATGACTAAAACAAATGTTGTTAAACGAAACGATCTATTTTTAGATGCCCTCTTCAAATTTTATATATCCATATAGTTAGTTATAGTGGATCGCCTGGAGCACTACAAATACAGCCTATACATCTTTGTGGATAGGTACACTCTGCATCAGAATGGCAAATATTTCTTGGTGGTCTTCCCCCAGCTACTTGCTTTTGTTTAGTTTCACTCAAATTTAGAGCTCCCTTTACATTTGAAATCTTTTTTAACATAATGATCAATTTTAAATTATACCAATTATGATTTTAAAAGAAGCTTTGAAAATTTGAATTATAGCGTGACCAAATAAAATTGAAAATCAAAGCATAGCTATAGCTACGATTTTACTTTCTATTGACAGATGGATACGATAGAAACAAATTAGTAAACTTATTTTAAGTTATAATTGATGTTATACACACTCTGATCTATTAAAGACATTCAGAGTTTCTGTCTAACAAACTAGTTTTTTATGACTTATATGTATGCTCATTGATAATCACTCCCAATAAATGCATTTCGATTTTCATGAATACTGATAAAATATATAACTTCCCTACAAAGCTTTACGGTAAGTTATAGTAATTAATTACCCACTATAACATGAAAAGCGAACTAATAAGTTCGCTTTCTAAATTTTATAATTATACATATTGTATAATTATACGGGATCACCAGGAGCGGTACAAATACATGCTACACATGTTTGTGGGTAACTACATTCTGCATCTGTAGTACAAAAATTTCTTCTTCCTCCTTGTACTTGTTTTTGTGCTGTTTTGCTCAATTCTTGAGCTCCTTGTAATTTTGAAATGGATTGTAACATAATTTATTGAATTTAAGATTATACTTATAAGAGGTTGATATTCAATTTTGTTACCTATCTATAATCGTAATTATTTTATAAAAAACAACTAACGACACTTTTTGACACTTAATAGATTAAGGTGATTTACACGTGTACATCTATTTTTGTTTTACCAAATCTTTTCCTCTATGAAAAAAAGTATATGCCTCACTATACTTATACAATATACTTTGCTATGGTCTACAAAGTTGTATGGACCAATCTAGTAGAATACCTTCATCTTGACCTGAATCATCAACAATAAAAAGCGTCCAATTCCCTAAGGCTTGAATTCCTTCTAAAGAACTTAATGGATCTTGAGGTCTGAAAGTGCCCGTAAAAGGAGCGATACCATCAGTAATTAAGGCAGATCCTTGATCATCAAATATTGTATTCGTATAATTATCTCCTGCTCCACCATTATCAGTACTTAATACAAGTATTAAGCCGTTAGGAGCTACTAAGAAAATATCTAAATCGGAGTCCCAAGTATGTTCTAAGTTTATTGACATAATGGTCTGATCTGTAACTAAAAACTCATCATTAACCGTAATAATAGATATGGTTTCTGTTCCTGCATCTGGACCTATAGGTAATTGTTCTGTACTACTAAATATCTGACAAAGATCTAATGCTTCAGCTGAGATAGTAGCAGGAGAACCAACTAATGCAGTACCATCACTCCCAAAGGCAGTGGCAGTTAATAGTTGCTCTCCAATAGTTTCACCAAGGATCCAATTTACGGTAGCCCTTCCAGATGCATCTGTAATTAGAGTACTTGATGAGATGGTTCCCTCGTCTACAGATAGGCTAATTGTAGTACCAGGAAAAGCATTTCCATTTTGATCATTCACTTGAATTTCTATAGCACTTGCCAGCGTTTCATTGATAAAGGCTGTTTGATTCTCTCCGGATACAATTTGTAAACTACTTGCTGTAGGTGTTTCTACAGGTATAACAGAAGCAGTATCATCATCATTACCACAACTTAGAAGAAGAAGTACTATGAGACTATATATAAATGTCACTATCGTTTTAATGTTTGGATGTATATTATTATATGTTTTCATAATTATAGTTTTTAGAAGGATCGTCTATATTTTTTTAGTTATAAGAATACCTAGTGCTAATCCCATTGTTTTATAGTTGTACTTAACCCTTCATATAATGCTAGATCGCCATTGGATTCCATATTGAGTTCTGATACTTCTCCTAGCCCAAATAGTAATACTCCTGGATGTATGGCAATACCCATAACACTTCCCGATGATTTCTGAAAACCTAAGAACCCTTCATTAGATGTAATTAGATCTTCACCCCCCTTTAAAACAAAACAAGCAGCACCATTTACTCTTTGATGTGGTGGTAAGGGATTTCCAATATTTTCAAAGCCTGTACTATTAGTAAGACTAGATTGTTTTACACGATGTCTATCTGAATTAAGAGGATTGTCAATAGCATAGTATTTAAATGCAAATACAAGGCTATTGTTAGGCATAGTATTCCTATTTTGAGGGGATTGATCTAAATTGGCTAGCGTATAAACACCATTGGGAGATGGAGAAATAGTAGGTCCCTCTTCAAAAAAACCCGCCTTTGTTATAGCTATCAATACTTGGTTAAGTCTTTCATACTCGTCTTCTGTTATTTCTACCCAGTCTCCAGCTTGAGCGTCTGTATAATCTTGTTGAGAATCTGTTAAAGCAAAAGCGATATCGTCTCTATTAATGAGGTCAATACGAAGATCTACCGAAATTGTTTCTAGACCATTACTTATTTCGATTACGCCTTGAATAGCAGGGTTAATTTCAAAATTAAAAAAGGAAGCATCTCCAACAGTGAGTTCTCCTGTACTTGGATTAAGCACAATAGCATTGGTAAATGCTTGTTCTAAAATTGAAAATGTCAATGGGAGATTGGATGTTGCATTAATCGTCCCTATGGATTGCCCAGTTTCAGGGTTTTCATCAATAGTCATACTAATTAAATCCTGTGCATTGATACTGTTATCAGGACCTATATCAGTATCATCATCATTGCCGCAACTGATGAATAGAATGATGCAGAGTGTTAGCGTAGCTTGTTTTGCGTATGTTGTTATATTGAGTTTCATATCTTTTAGTTTTATAGATTAAAGTGTAGCTTCTAGTATTAAATTAAATGGAGTTTCCGTAGCGCATGTAACGTTTGTAAAACCTCCTTGTGTAATTACTTCTTTCAATTGTTTTTTTCCAGCTTGAGCACCTAAGGCAAGCCCTACTTCTTGGTTTAAAGAACAAGGCGTACAAAGCATTGTAGAAAAGGCGTAGAAAGCTCTACCTACAGGATTTAAGTTTTCTTCTAAAGTATCTTTAGCAAAGGGTTCCACGATCATACACGTACCATCAGGCTTTAATGCAGCCTTGGTATGCGCACAAGCACCCACAGGATCTCCCATATCATGTAAGCAATCGAAATAGGTGATAAAATCATACTCTTTTCCAGGAAAGTCTTTTGCAGTAGCGACGGCAAAGGAAACATTGGTTAC
>CAKZKZ010000360.1 GCA_937124495.1 uncultured Dokdonia sp.
GGGATAGCGTAATCACAACGCTACTGTTTCTTGGGGTAGATAATGCCAGTCCCTTAAAGAACATAAGCATATTAATCGTCATTCCAAAAAATGCACAAAGTACAAAACGCATCCAATCTTTACGATCTACCTTTTCTTTAGGAAAGAACAGACTTGTGATCCAAAATAAGAGTGCTGCTCCTAAAACACGTAACATAATAAATCCAAAAGGTTGAATATAGGTAGGCATTAAATCTTTTGCAAGTGTGTGGTTTACACCATAAATAAAACTGGCACCAAACGCTGCTAAAATGGCCAAGTGACGCTTACTCATCTTATTTAAAAGCTTCTACGGCTTGTGCTACAACCTTTTTACTATTTCCAACAAAAATATCGTTATTTACAATCATCACTGGGCGCTTTAAAAATGTGTAGTGTTCTAAGATAAGGTTCTTATAATCGTCCTCAGAAAGCGTCTGTTCGTTTAAATTACGTTGACGATACAATTGTGCTCTTTTACTAAACAACGCTTCATAACTGCCTGTAAAGGCATGCATGGTTTCTAATTGATCTTCTGTAATAGCTTCTGTTTTTATGTCTTGCAATTGTACATCATGACCTGGATTAATTTCTTGTATGATGCGTTGACACGTATTGCACGTAGAGAGATGATATATTTTTTTCAAAGTGAAATAGGTATATGAGTTATCATCACAAAATTCGGTCATTTATTACGAAATAAACTACTTTTAATAAAAAAATAAACGATGCTTTACGACTTTGATATTTGCCAAAAGAATAGACAACTATTATACAATTTAATGGAGAAGCTTTCTCTAGAACAACTCAACAAAATTCCTGAAGGATATAATAATAATATTATTTGGAATATTGGACATACTATAGCGACACAACAATTGCTAGTATATGGTCTTTCTGGAGAAGATATTCAAATTCCAAAACATATTGTTGACCTTTATAAGAAAGGAACCAAACCAGAAAAGTCTGCAACAACAGAAGAAGTAGAAGAAATAAAATCTTTATTATTTTCTACCATAAAACAACTGGAGGAAGACTACAGTAATGGTATTTTCACATCATTTAAGACGTATACTTTAAGTACAAGCGGAGGTATTCTTGAAAAAGTAGAAGATGCGATTGCTTTTAATAATTTCCATGAAGGACTACATCTTGGATATGCAATGGCACTAATCAGAGCTATTTAAAACAATAGATTAAAAATTAGTCGTATTCGACTAAGACATAAGATCGCTTCGTTATTAGACATAAGACCTAATTCTTAGCTATTTGAGAACTAGCTACACATACATATAATTTCTCTGTTTCTGTTTAAAATACTAATACGTTTATTCATTTTAATGTATTAAAAAACCCATCACTGTTTCCAGTGATGGGTTTTCTTTATTTAGTAAAAGATATTAATTATCTCTTCATAACTCTGTATACTCCTACTTTACCGTTAGTAGTTACTTGCATTAGGTATGCTCCTTTTGCCATAGTACTTACATTTAATTGGTAATTAGATAATCCATCTACTTTTTGTTCAAGTACTTTCTGACCTAACATATTAAAGATAGTTACATTTTCGATTGCAGTTCTTGCATCTAAAGTAATCACATCTTGTGCTGGGTTAGGGTAGAAACTGAATCCTTCTAGCGTATTATCATTTGTAGATAAAGCTTCTTCACAAGTAACTGCCATTGAGAAGTTACCTACGTTTGCTCCAAATCCTTCTACCATAATTGTATAAGAATTTCCTACAGTTGCTGTAAAAGTAAGTTCAGATTGTAATCCACAAGTATCATCATTTACAGCGATCTCATTTACAAGGTTACACTCATCATCAAATACTCTTAATAATGAATCAAAATCTGTAGCACCATCACATAATGATAACGTTACATTCTGTGCAGTCTCTGGAGTTACATATGTATAGAATACATCTCCTGCTGCATTTGCTCCAGAATCACCAGCGTTTGTAGTCGCTCCTGTTACTGTATCACCACAGAATACTTCGATTGCATTTTCACAATCATCATTTGCTGGTGGTAAGAAATATAAGAAGTCTATAGACACATATATACTAAAGTCATCTGCAGTACATCCTGCTTGGATATAGAATGTGTAATTGTTACCATCTACAAATGCTCCAGTTGCAGTATCAAATGTATCTACAAGTGTATTTCCAACTGAAATTGCTCCAGGATCTCCTTGAGGAACTCCTACATCTTGAATCTCCCAATTGTATCCAAAAGCAGACATTGGCATAGACCAAGAAAGATCAACAGTTCCTGGTGCAAAGTTTCCTGCAGCTAAATTAAATGGAGCTGGACAAGAAGGACAATCTGCTGTAACTGTTCCTGAATCTACGTTAGTATCTACATTTCCTGTTGCTACTTCAATGCCATTTGCATCTAATATTCTATAAGAAACTTCTCCTGGAAAACCTCCTCCATCTACAAATACAGTTGTTACATCTGCAGTACTATTTACAGGGAACATAAGGAACCCTTGTGCTCCATTATTGTTAGGGTCATCATCTAGAGAAGCATCATCAAGTACAACAACACCATCTACAAGTACATCCATAATTGCTCCATTCCATCCATCTCCAAATGAATCATTCATTTCAAGTGTATACTCACACATTTCACAAACTCCTCCTTCATCAACTCTATCTACTAAGATAGGATTAGAAAGATCAAAACATCCTTCAAGATCTGCAACATTTGATCCCATATCAAGACCAGTAAGTCCATCCTCATAACGAATGTACCATATTGCACATACACCTGGCTCAACACCATCTAAATCAAATGGAGGCGCCATTGGCAATCCTAAAATCGCTCCTGTAGCGTTATCAGTAATTACCCAACCACTGGTAGTTCCTAAAGGATC
>CAKZKZ010000361.1 GCA_937124495.1 uncultured Dokdonia sp.
AATACAGCAGAACTCTTTCCAGTAGAAAGCACCCCGCCTTTTCCTCGCTTAGCTGCTACAAACAGAGTCCCGGTGTCGTTTTCTATAGGCGCCTCTTTTGCGATTAATAGAATTACGTATAATGCCGTAGTGCAACGTTTTAACTTTTTTCAATTATTTACACTAGAGCCTAGTCAAGTATATTATATGAAAAATGACGACGGTAAATGGGTTCAAGTAGTGAACCTCATTAAGTGGAAAGGTTTCTTTTTTCCATATCCATCCTATGGTGGAGTGATGATTATTGAGTCTGGAGAACATACAGCTTCAGATTATATAGAACGTATTACAATTGGAAAAGGAACGTACGTATCTCCTGAAGAAACGCAAAACTATCCGTTTTTAACAAAGCAAAATACGCTAAGTGAAGAGGTGTCGCGTTTACAAGCAAAATCGCTTCAATTTTTAGGTGGTTTTACAGATCCGCTACCTTGGAATATGGAAACGGCTGTAAAAATACCAGATTTGAAAGATGATGAAAACCAACAGCCCTTTGTAACTGATTTTAATTGGAGTGGTATAGAGACACAAGCGTATAGTGGTTTGTATCATTGGTTTGGATTAGAACCTATCGGAGAAGAGCGCACGAGTTTATCTTTTAGTGTTTTAATTCCTGGTGATGGAACCGACAAATTATACTACTATAATCACGCAGCTAAAAAAGAAGGACTTGCCGGAGTTTCTGCCATGCCTCTTAAAGTTGTTGAATCTCGTAAAGAATATGATTGGTCTGTAAATAAGCCCGTGGAGTTCCGTCCATTTGTTAAAGAAGTAGGGGGGCGTAAACGTATGTTTGTGATCAGTACGATTGCTGCTAAACGTGATGATAGCAAAAAATTTGATGGCGCTGCGACACCAGATCTTGCCTTAATTGATGTCGAATATCGTGATGTCATCTGGGTAGATGCAAAACATCCTTCACAATGGGAAGATACCATCTTAGAACAATTAGGAGAAACTTGGAAAACTTCTGAAGGTCTTACAGATGAGGATCTCTATCCAAACAAAAATGAAGTCGATATTGAAGGCTCTAGAGATCTTACAAATATTATAGAAGCTACTCAAAACACAATTCAAGAAACTGTAGAAACAAAAGTAGATTCTATGGTGACTGAGATGAAGGAAATTGTAAAAGATTCTTTGTAAAATACCAACCATGCTAAAACAATAGACGTTAAAAATTCATAACTTTTTTTCATACTTTAGGTATTTTCCCTTACTTTGCTCTTACACCACACAGACCAAACCTAAGTGAAATATTTACGTCTTATCCGATTTCCAAATTTGATAATGGTTATTGTTATGCAATGTATCATTATGTATGGCTT
>CAKZKZ010000362.1 GCA_937124495.1 uncultured Dokdonia sp.
ATCGCTCCAGGAGCAGCCATGACAGAAGCTGCTAGTAAATGCTTTGCAAATATTAATCGTAATATAGGGTCATCACCACCTAAAAAACCTATATAAGCAGCTAAAACGGCACCAGCAAGAGTTGCCATCCCTCCAATCATCACCAGAAGGATCTCAGACTTATTCATCTTCTCTAAGTATGCTTTTATAAGAAGAGGAGCCTCTGTTTGTCCTAAAAATATATTTCCAGCAACACTTAAACTTTCGGCACCAGAAATACCTAGAACCCTTGAGAGTAACCAACCGAAAGCTTTTACTACTTTCTGGATAATTCCAAGATAAAATAAAAGTGATGTTAATGCAGAGAAGAAGATGATTGTAGGAAGTATTTGAAAAGCAAAAATGAATCCAAAAGTATCCATATCTACAACCAAGCCTTCAAATAAAAATTTACTACCCGCTTTTGTAAAATCGAGTATGCTAATAAATACTTGGCCTATTGCTTCAAAGATGTTTTGAATAAAAGGTACTTTTAAAACACCAACAGCTATAATAAGTTGGAACGCTAGCCCTATACCAACTGTTTTCCAATTTATCGCTTTTCTATTACTGCTAAAAAGAAATGCGATAAATAGTAAAGAAAACATTCCTAATATCCCTCTAAGTAAACTGTTTGTAGAGAAGCCTTGAGATGGTATTATTTTAGGAGATGCAGCTTCAGTAACCGTTGTTTCTATTTGAGGTACAACTTGTGGCGCTGATTTTTTATTAAAACGATATGTGACGCCTTGTTCAGAAAATGCAAATGTAGAGTCGGTTAATGTTTGTACTCTATAACGTCTTATCGTGTCTTTGGGCGTGTTGTAAAAAAAGATAAGAAGGTCATTCTGTTTTATATAATCTCCAGAAGCATATAAGTCATCTTTCGCCGAAAGGCTATATGAAAATTGACCTGCATTAAGAGAAAGAGAATCTTTAGAAGCATCAATAGCAAAAAGATCCGTGCCAGTAACATCTGTGATTTGCTGAAAAGACCATGTTTTTTCTTCGGTTTGACTCCAAATAGAACATGTGGAAAAAACAAGGGCTACTGCCAGGATAAAAGTACGCATAGATAGGTTTTAATTACGTTTAGAAATTTCGTCTCTTATTTTTGCAGCAAGCTCATAATCTTCGTTATTTACGGCTTGTTCAAGTTGAGTGTTTAACTCAGTTAGAGACATTCTCTGATAATCATTTTCACTAGAAAGTAATTCTTCTTCTTCCTCAAGAATAATTTCGTCCATTAAAATTTCATCATCATCTGTAAACTCTTCTGGATCGGTATTTCCTTTTAGGTAAATACCTGCCTTTTCTAAGATATTTTTGTACGTAAAAATAGGCGCTTGAAAACGCAAGGCTAGCGAGATCGCATCACTAGTACGTGCATCAATAATCTCTTCTATTTTATCACGCTCACATATAATGCTAGAGTAAAAGACACCGTCTACAAGTTTATGAATAATCACTTGCTTGATAACAATGTCAAAGCGATCTGCAAAATTCTTAAAAAGATCGTGGGTAAGTGGACGTGGTGGTCGTATTTCTTTTTCTAAGGCTATGGCTATAGATTGTGCTTCAAAAGCACCTATGACAATAGGTAATTTGCGATCTCCATCTACTTCGCTCAAGATAAGGGCATAAGCGCCATTTTGTGTTTGGCTATAGGAAATCCCTTTTATGTTTAAACGTACTAAACTCATAGTTGGTAAAAGTAATAAAAGTTAATTGAGTTTTGAAGTTTATATAGAGGTGAGTTTCTATTTTTTAATCTGAAGTCATTAATTTCCATAGGATAGGTCTACTTCATCATACATATATAAACTAAAAATAGGTAAGAATTGGACGATTCTCACCTATTTTTATAGTTCTGTGTTTTAAATAGATTAACTATTAGCGGTTTTAAATGCTTTTAGTTTTTCATTAAGCTCTGGTACAATATCAAAAGCATCTCCAAGCATTCCATAATCAGCTGCCTTAAAGAAAGGAGCTTCAGGATCGGTATTGATTACTACTTTTATTTTTGAAGAGTTAATACCTGCAAGATGCTGTATAGCTCCAGAAATTCCGATAGCGATATATAGATTGGATGCCACAGGTTTTCCCGTTTGCCCTACATGTTCTCCATGAGGTCTCCATCCTAAGTCAGATACAGGCTTAGAACAAGCTGTAGCTGCACCAAGAATCTCTGCCATCTCTTCAATCATTCCCCAATTTTCAGGCCCTTTAAGACCACGACCAGCAGAAACTACGATTTCAGCATCTGCAATAGAGACTTTATCTGAAGCCTTATCAATAGATTGTACTTTTACTCCAAAATCGGTATCATCAAAAGTAGGCGTAAAATCTTCTGCAGCAGCAGCGCCACTATTTTCTTTAAGACCGTATGCATTTTTACCAAGTCCTACTATTTTTATAGCAGTCGTCATTTCTGTTAAGTTAAATGCTTTGTTTGTAAATGCTGTACGCTTTACTTTAAAAGGAGCTGTACTTTCTGGAAGTGCTACTACATTTGATGCGTATCCGGCTTCTAGTTGTGTAGCAAGTAGCGGTGCTATATATTTTGCATCTGCTGTTTGACTGACAACAATTACTTGAGAAGCTTCTGCTTTGGCAGCTTGTACTATTGCTTTTGCATACGCTGCCGCATTAAAAGCTTCTAGGTTTGCTTCGTTTATATTTAATACTTTATCTACTCCATAAGCTCCTAAAGCAGCTGCATCACCTCCATGTATGGAAATGGCAGTTACGGTAGTACCCATCATATCTGCAATTCCTTTTGCATAACTGGCAACTTCAAAAGCTGTTTTCTTAAAAGCTCCGTTTTCTGATTCTGTATATACTCAAACTGACATAATTTGTAACGTTTAAGTAGGTTGTTGTGCTATCATAAATGGTATAGAAACAACCTTTGTATTTGTTTTTTAAATGTTGAGTACGCTTTCGCGAAAGCGTATACCTCCTGATTTGAGTTATATTGCTTTTGCCTCGTTGTGAAGTAAATCAATTAATTCATCTACAGTATCTACAAGTTTTACCGCACCTTTAGGCGCTGGTTTTTCAAAAGATACAGATGTCGTATCTGCCGAAGCTCCTGTAGGCTCAACGACGTTAAGTGGTTTTTTACGAGCCATCATAATCCCTCTCATGTTAGGAATACGAAGATCACTTTCTTCTACGAGACCTTTTTGACCTCCAATCACTAGTGGAAGGCTTGTCGTTACAGTTTCTTTACCACCATCAATCTCACGTACTGCAGTTGCAGTAGTTCCGTCTACTTCTAGACTAATGCATGTGTTTACAAAATTTGCCCCTGTAAGACCAGCTAGCATTCCTGGAACCATACCTCCATTGTAATCTATAGACTCACGTCCTGCAATCACAAGGTCATACCCTCCATTTTTAACAATAGCTGCAAGTTCTTTAGCTACTTGTAAACCATCTTTTGCGGCTGTATTAACACGAATAGCCGAATCTGCTCCTATAGCGAGTGCTTTACGTAACGTTGGTTCTGTTTCAGGACCCCCTACATTTACAACATCTACAGATGCGCTTTGCTTTTCTTTAAACCACATCGCACGCGTTAATCCAAACTCATCATTTGGGTTGATGACAAATTGAACGCCATTGGTGTCAAACGTTGTGTCGTTATCTGTAAAATTAATTTTAGAAGTAGTATCAGGTACGTGACTTATACACACTAATATTTTCATAACAATTTAGTATTTGATATTTTTGGTATTTTGCTTTTTATTGCATCTAACAAAAGAAATAAAAGATCCTCACAAATTCCTTTTTTAAAAAGGAATTTCTTTGCGAAAATCAAACTATTTCGTTTTCGTAACAAAAGTACGGTAAAAAACTTAATTTTACTATGCGCGCATAGTAAAATTTTATAAAAAAGCAATTTAAAGAGCAATCATAAATGCTTACTTTTGTTACCCTAAAAACAAAGGAGATTATAATTAATACGGTTACCAAGTTTTAATTGCGGTAACTTTTAAAAAGATACCCGTTTGTGCGGGCATTAGTATGAGAACAATCCAATTTAGAGAAGCGATATGCGAAGCGATGAGTGAAGAAATGCGTCGTGATGAAGCTGTGTATTTAATGGGTGAGGAAGTCGCCGAATATAATGGAGCTTATAAAGCATCAAAAGGAATGCTTGATGAGTTTGGTGAAGGTCGTGTTATAGATACTCCCATTGCTGAGCTTGGTTTTGGTGGTATAGGGGTAGGAAGTACCATGACTGGATGTCGTCCTATTGTGGAATATATGACTTTTAACTTCTCTCTAGTTGGTAT
>CAKZKZ010000363.1 GCA_937124495.1 uncultured Dokdonia sp.
AACTCTTTATGTATTAGTTTTGTGGCTTCTACACCATTGAGTTCTGGCATTTTAAGATCGGTAAGAATAACCTCTGGTTTGACTTCACATGCGTGTAGTTGTTCCATAAGATCTTTTCCGTCTGTAGCATCAAAGAGTACGTCAAACTCTTTCTCTCTTCCTAATATAGCGCGTAATCCTTGTCTGAATAATAATTCGTCGTCTGCAAGGGCTAATTTTATTTGATCACTCATTGTTTTTCGATTGTATGGTGAATATACTTCCTTTATCTATTTCGCTCTCTACCTGTAAATCACATTCTAGAATAGCCGTTCTACTTTTGATGTTTTGCAAGCCAATACCAGATTGCTTTTTTACCTTTTGGATATCAAATCCATTTCCGTTGTCTTTACACGTAAAGATAAAACGATTTTCTTTTTCTTTTTTTAATTGGATATTCATACGACTCGCATCTCCATGTCGCGTGGCATTATTAATGAGCTCTTGTGCGATTCTAAATAGGTGTAAGTCATTGGTTTTGCTTAAAAAATCAAGTTCATCAATATCATATTTGATTTGTACTTGCTTGCTTTTTGTAAAGTCCTCAAAGAGTTCTTCTAACGCTACTTTAAGTCCAAATTTATCTAAGATAGGAGGGAGGAGGTCATGCGCAATTTTACGAGAGCTTTCAAGGGTTGTTGTTGTGATGCCTAGAATATGCTCTAGTGATTCTTTTTGTTCTTCGGTAACACCTTCATCGTCTAACAGTAAATTTGTAGTAAGACTCACGACATTAAGTCGCGCACTAATCGCATCATGTAAATCTTGAGCAATACGTTTACGCTCTTCTTCTTGGGTTGCGATGGTTGCTTGTAGAATCGTTTTTTGATGCTCTAGTCGTAAAGCAGCTTTTTCAAGCTCCTTTTGAATGATTTTACGTCTTGAGTAATGGAAAAACAAGAGTAGTCCCGTAGTCAATAAGACCAGAAATATAATACCATAAGCAAGCGCAGCAATTACTGGGCTTTGATCTTGTATGAAGAGAAACTGTTCTTCCATTCTAGGAAAATTAAAATTAAAAAAATCAAGCGTAATATTTTATGAATAGACCATATATTAACAACCATTTCTTGATCAAATTGAGCTAAATAATTTCCTAAGAAAAATATCAATGTACTAGATGATAAATAAATTAAAATAGCTGCATTTATGTATAAAAACTTCCCTTCAGTTGTTAATGAATTGTATAGGTGTATAACAGAGTAAATAACTAATGGGAATGAAGTTATGAAAACTTCTAGTAAGTTAAATTCAAATAATTTTTTTGGATAAATAATGTGATAGAGTCCCAATGAGATTATTACAATAAGAAATATTACCTTGACCAGAAGCTGTTGTTGTTTTTGTTTAAATAGTAATAGATAGAAATATGAAAATAAAATGAATTGATATATGAAATAGAAATGAGATAGATAAAGATTGTTGATTCTCTTAGAGTGCATATATTCATTTATCAAATCAAAACTAAAACTTATTGTTACATATGTGAATAGTATTATAAAAGCCATATTTTTTGAATAAAAACTATGGCTTTTAGTAAATAAAAAAATATTTATTAATAATATAATTAATCCTAAGTATTGTATAGTATCATTAAGAGTTAGCATTAATTATAGTGTATATATTAGTGATTTAATGGACTATTAGGGTCGCAATCGCTAGGGCATGGTCTTGTAAAATCATAAATACCACTTCCTTCAATAGTATATCTTGCTCCTGGAGGATATGTTTTATTATTTTTCTGATCACGCATTACATCAATATCAGAACCTCGCGAAAATGGATCAGCCATGGTGCCTACCATGATTAATTTTTCTCCATATCCGTTTTCTTTGAATTTAACAGGGTCTTTACCACCGCCATAGTTAGAATAGATAGTTGTGTCAATACCCATATAAGCTCTTATCTCTTGATTGTTAGCATTAGAGCTATTTCCTGTGATGTTTCCAGTAGCAGGATCTATTGCAATGATTTCCATTTCAGCAAGCATGCCTAGTAAATCCCCTGTAGGAATTAAAAATGCTTTGGCATGGTCAGGGTATAATTTTTGCCATAAAGCAGTGTCTGCAGTTGCATCTTCAAATAAAATAGTTTTGGTACTCATTAGTTTAGAGGTTTTTAGTTAATAAGTCTCCAAGTTCGCTAAAATTGACTGATAAAAAAACATTTTTTTAAAAAACAGGTAGTTTTACGTGGTACTACGTAATATCACGTAGTGCCATCTCTCTAAGCTACTGTTTTTAATTGTCAATGTATCTAAAAAGATGCATACTGAGGTACTTACTATTAAAGTGTTGCTGTTTTTAGATATGATTATCTTGATGTTGTGTCTTTTGTGAAAATATTTTCAAAAGGATTGCGGTTTTCCCGTAAAATTACGTGTAAAAACGTAGCTTTTGCATAGTAGATTTGTAGCATACCATTATAATGCATTCAATTATGAAACTTAATCACTATTTTTCTTCACTTCGACTTTTTATTATTGCTGTTTTTTTAGTATTATTTTTTATAAGTTTTGCTATTTAAAAACTGAGCGTTGATTGTAAAAAGCAAAAGGTGAAAGGAGTTCTTAGAAAATGAATATGCATTCGTGATACGACAATGCCTAAATAGTGTTTCTGGAGAATATTTATAGAAAAGCTATTTTGTGTGTATGAAATCTGTCAAGTAAATTGTATTAATTGTCTATTATGATTTCTCCTTCTATAAGAAAATGTAGTAACGGAACGTTTTTATAAAAATGTACAGAAAATTACATTTTTATAAAAACGACCACCACTAGTTATCGTGAATATGTGTTTTGTAACTGCGATGTTGATTACCTATGATGATACGGTTCCCCTTTAAGGATAGTGTATCCACGATATAATTGCTCTGTGATAAAAAGACGTACCATCTGGTGGCTAAATGTCATTTGGGATAAAGCAATTTTACCTTGAGATGCTTTATATACAGTTTCAGAAAACCCATAAGGACCTCCTATCACAAGTACTAATGTTTTATAGCCCCCATTCATTTTTTTTTGTAAAAACTGAGAGAATCCTACGCTATTCATTTCTTTTCCATTTTCATCCAGTAAGATTAAATGGTCTTGTGATCCCACTTTAGAAAGAATTAGCAGCCCTTCTTTTTCTTTTTGTTGTGCTTCGCTGAGGTTCTTTACATTTTTAATATCTGGAATGATATCAATAGAAAATTTGATATAATGATTCAAACGTTTGCTATATTCTTCAATAAGAGCAAGTAAGCGTTTATCGTCTGTTTTTCCTATACAGAGTAGTTTGATGTTCATAGGGTAAAAATACTAATTCCTATCATGAAAGTGATTGTTCTTTAGTGTAGAATAATTGGTTTCAGGGTTTCAGGGTTTCAGGGTTTCAGGGTTTCAGGGTTTCAGGGTTTCAAGTTTTTGAGTTGGTGAGGTATTTGGGTTTAGAGTATTTCGTATTTCATTATTCGTTATTTGTTGGGCTTTGCTTATTTTTACATAAACTAGATTATATATGATTTCTCAAGCGCAATTTGATCAAGAAGTAGAAGGTATTATTGCAAATGCCATACGTGAAGATGTAGGAGATGGTGATCACAGTTCGCTAGCCTGTATTCCTGCAGATGCTATGGGTAAAGCAAAATTGTTAGTGAAAGATACAGGCGTTCTTGCTGGGGTAGCTTTCGCGAAAGCGGTATTTGCCTACGTAGACCCTTTACTGGAAATAGAAGAACGTATCCCGGATGGAAGTCGTGTGGAATACGGTGATATTGCATTTTATGTCTCTGGACCTTCACAATCTATTCTTAAAGCAGAACGTCTTGTGCTTAATGCTATGCAGCGTATGAGTGCTATTGCAACAAAGACCGCTTTTTTTGTTAACTTATTAGATGGTACTAAAACACAGATATTAGACACTCGTAAAACGACACCTGGTCTCCGTGCTCTTGAAAAATGGGCTGTAAAAATTGGAGGTGGAGAAAATCATCGATTTGCATTGTATGATATGATTATGCTGAAAGATAA
>CAKZKZ010000364.1 GCA_937124495.1 uncultured Dokdonia sp.
CCACTGTTTCAGAAAACTCATCTCTATGTGGCACTAGGAATGGGGTGATCTTTAGCTTTCGCGAAAGCGTAATCACACTGTCTTCCTGCATCGGATGAATGTCTATATTTTGTAAAGCGACTAACTGACTCCAAGGGCCATTAGTTTCTAGAAAGGTTTGCATTTTTGGCATTGCATAGACTGGAATCTTTTTGCTTCCCATGGCTTCTCTCCCAACGTGCATTAATCCCGTATAATGTCCCATGTGTGCGTGGGTTAAAAACACACCATCTACGATCGTATTTGACGTAAACTCTTGGTTTAATAGATACAATTGTTCTGGTAAATCTGGGGTGGGTTCAAAGAGGTATTTCTTTGCATTCTCCGTATCAATAAGGCCTAAACTGACGACGAGTTCTTGTATTCTTTCTCCTTGGGCTACTGCTAGAAATTCTTTAGGGTTATTAATATGTGGCATCCCTCCATCCTGAGCGATTCCTAAAACCTTTATATAAATTCCTTTTGTTTCTTGTGACTGGACGAGTGTTGGAGTGTCTTTGGAAGTTGTATCGCATCCAAAAAACAATACTGACAAGAGTATTATCGAAAATCTTAAATTCATATCTTTACCAAAATTATATCAAAGATACCCAAATGAAAAAGTTTATCGTTTTATGCTTAGCGATCAGTCTAAGTTCTTGTGCCGAATTACAACAAGTTGTCAATAACCTTCCTCAAGATGGTGGAGGTGTACTTTCTCAATCTCAAATAGGCAATGGCCTAAAAGAAGCTTTACAATTAGGTATTGACAAACAAGTATCAAAACTTACTGCACAAGATGGGTTTTATAAAAATCAATTAACTAAAATTTTACTTCCTGAAGAACTTAGAAAAGTAGATAAAACATTGAGAGATGTTGGTCTTGGGAAGTTAGCAGATGAAGGTTTAAAAGTGCTAAACAGAGCAGCTGAAGATGCTGTAAAAGAAGCAACTCCTATCTTTATAGATGCTGTAAAAGGAATCACATTTGCAGATGCAAAAAATATATTACTTGGTAGTGATGATTCAGCTACACAGTATTTAACATCTAGAACAGAACAGGCATTATATGCCAAGTTCAATCCTGTGATCAAAAACTCTTTTGGAAAAGTAGGTGCCGATCAAATATGGGAAAACCTTATTAACCGATATAACAGCATCCCATTAACTAATAATGTAAATCCTGACCTAACGGATTACGTAACTCAAGAAGCTTTAAAAGGGGTGTATAAAATGATCGCTGTAGAAGAAAAGCAAATACGCACAAAGTATACCTCTAGAACTACAGATCTTTTAAAGAAGGTCTTTGCATTACAAGATTAAGTCATCAAAAGAATGGTAAATGTGATGTAACGCATACTACCAAAGAAAAGATACCAAAAAGTGTCATACATTTAATTTGTATGGCACTTTCTTTTTCTATAAAATGAAAGTGTTAGAGAACCTGAAAGCGCATAAAATTATACAAGTATTTAATTCTTTACACATTAAACATCTAAATGTCAATTTTATACGTAACTTTAATAAGAACCAAAAAATGACCCCACAACCCAACTAATGAAGAGCACTTCAAAACATATTCAGTTTAAAGAATATTTGGAACGAAAGCACAAACGGCTTATCGAAGAAGCTTATAATGTGAAGTATACAGATTCTAGCTTAAGTGATGTACTTACATATGAAGCATTACAACTTGATCAAAAATTAAAGTTTTTACAATTTTAATTGTTGTCTCAAATCTAAGAAATAGTCAAAAGTTCCCAATAAACAGCTTTCATACCAAGAGAAATATTCATTACCTACAAGTGTAAGGTATGCACATATCTGTTGCACCTGTTCTTGCATGCGTATCAGTGAAAGAAAAGACATTGAGAATATATAGGTAACATCTGTAAACACTCTACTAGTGAAGATAATACTCACTTCGGCTATATCAATGGGTGCAATACGGTCAGAAATTATTTTTTTATGTGATTTTTTAACACAATAGGGAACCTAACACCTAAAAATCAACACTTTAGCAATAATAACAAAGTTTTTCGTCTACTAAAACACTAAAAAACAGTTATTTGCAATAACAATAAGAATTAAGAAACGCTTTTAAAATAACTCAAAATCTTCGCCTAGAGACTGAAAGTTTTCCTCCAGAAGAGTGCTTTAAAGTTAGGAGGTATTGATTATCATTTAAATAAAGATTATATTTAAGTAATTTAAAAACTACAAAGTCATGAAAAAAATTTACTTTTTTATTTTCGCATTTGCTTTTATTGTAAGCGCGCAATCACAAATTATCGATGATGATTTTGAGTCTTATGACTTGGGACAAATAGGTGCTGCTAATCCCGATGTATGGTCGGTATGGTCTGGTACTCCTACAGGACCAAGTACAGAAGATCTTACGATCTCAGACGTTGAAACTTTATCTGGAGATCGATCTGGATTTGTAGGCGCTGGTCCTGGTCCGCAAGATGTAATGCTTCTTTTAGGAAATCTAACATCTGGACAATACACCTTAGTTTTTAATATGTTTATCCCAACGGGTAAAACTGGGTATTTTAATATACAGGGATTAACAGAAAATGGAGGTGCCGGAGATGGAGGAATGGGAGTATTTAACTCTAACAATATAGTTTTTAATAATACAGATAGTGCTAATGGCACTCCTGGTCTTGCTGGATTTTATCCTAATACAGATGATCCAGACCCTACAGTATCATGGGCGTATCCAGAAAACGAATGGTTTGAAATCTCTATATTTTTTGACGTCAGTACTATACAATATACAATGACAGTAGATGGAACTGATATTGAAACGCAATTTTTTAATTCTGACGCAATTTTAGGAGGTATTGATTTCTTTGGTATAAATGAAAATAATGAGTTTTATATAGATGATGTATTATTTATAGAAGGAGCATTAAATACAGAAGATTTTACCACAAATGATTTTAGTGTGTATCCTAACCCAGTTCAAGATATCTTAAATATCAAAACGACAACTAGTGTTGATGCGATACAGGTATATGATGTTCTTGGTAAATTAGTGATCCAGAAAAATCCAAATGTTGTTTCACCTACAATTGATATGTCTGGTTTAAAATCAGGTGTTTATTTTGTTAGAATTAACGCATCCGAAGGAATTTCAGAAACAATTAAAGTCGTGAAGTAAAAACGATTTCTTTTTTGTTTCCAATGCAAAAAAAATGGGGTTATGATATCATAATCTCATTTTTTATGCATTTCTATTTTATAATTGTTTTCTCAAATCTGAGAAATAATCAAATGCCCCCAACAAACGACTTCCATACCAAGAGAAATATTCACCATCTACAAGCACAATCTTTGCACGTGTCTTTAGTTTGAGTTCTTCTATATGCTTTTCAGCGAAAGGAAAAGGCTCTGAAGACAAAAAGATATAATCTACACCCTGAAGTTGATCTAATCGTACTTCTGGATACCTTCCGTCTTTCTTTTTAAATACATTTTCAAACCCGCATTCAGTTAATAGATAATCAATAAAGGTATCATTACCTGCCACCATCCAAGGATCTTTCCAAATAAAATAGGCAACTGTCTTATACGGTACTTCTGTATCTATACTATTTGAGAAAGCAATATGTTTTTTCTGAATTTGACTAACCAAGCTATAAGCAACATCTTTAATTTGAAATATGTCCCCATACATACGAATTAACGAAAGCGCATCTTCTATATTCTTAATATCTGATACATGTACAGGTGCTATAGTTTCCATATCTTTTACAATCTGCTCTGTGTTTTCTTCTTTATTACACAGAATAATATCAGGTTGTAATTCCTTTATTTTTTCAAGCTTGATATTCTTCGTTCCACCAACAATAGTTTTAGTACTTTTTAAGTGATACGGATGCACACAGAATTTTGTAATTCCGACAATAGCATCTTCCAAACCTAAATCATATAATAATTCTGTTTGTGAAGGAACTAGCGAAATAATACGTTTTGGTGTATGTACCAACGTAAATCTTCGTTCCATTTGATCTGTAAATTCCATAT
>CAKZKZ010000365.1 GCA_937124495.1 uncultured Dokdonia sp.
TACAATTGGTGATAATAATGAAACCATTTCTATTTCATCGTGATGCGCTCCAATAGCATTACAAACTTCTGGCTTTTCACCATATTTTTCTGCCCATTGCATTCCTAAGATTGCGTGTGGCACTTCTGTTTCTGTATCAGGCACTTTTCCTATATCATGAAGCAACCCTGCTCTACGTGCTAATTTTGGATTCACACCTAATTCTGCAGCCATCACTGAACATAATTTTGCTACTTCTCTACTGTGTTGTAATAAATTCTGCCCATAAGAAGATCTATATTTCATTCTTCCTACAGCTTTAATCAATTCTGGATGAAGTCCATGAATACCAAGATCTATAACAGTACGTTTTCCAACTTCTACAATTTCTTGTTCTATTTGTTTTGTTGTTTTACGAACCACTTCTTCAATACGAGCTGGATGAATACGACCATCAGTCACAAGCTTGTGTAATGATAATCTCGCAATCTCTCTACGCACACTATCAAAACAAGATAAAATAATAGCATCTGGTGTATCATCTACAATAATCTCCACACCAGTTGCAGCTTCTATAGCTCGGATATTACGTCCTTCCCGACCTATGATTCGACCTTTAACATCGTCGCTCTCAAGGTTAAAAACAGACACACAATTCTCTACAGCTTCTTCGGTTCCTATACGTTGTATAGTACTAATCACAATTTTTCTAGCCTCTTGCTCTGCTGTCATTTTAGCTTCTTCCATCGCACTTTGTATATGTGCCATAGCGTCGGTTTTTGCTTGCTCCTTAAGTGACTCGACTAATTGTTCTTTAGCAACATCTGCAGAAAGTCCCGAAATAACCTCTAGTTGTTGCACTTTACTTTGATGAATTTTATCTATTTCAGATTGTTTTTTCTCCAGATAAGCTACTCTATTAGTATAGTCTTTTACCTTATCTTCAATGCTTTGGTTTATTTTCTTATTCTTAGAAAGTTCACTACTTACTTGCGATTCTTTATCTCGTATTCGTTTCTCGGTTTCTGAAATCTTTTTATCACGATTGAGGATCACTTTTTCATGCTCAGATTTAAGTTCTATAAACTTTTCTTTTGCTTGTAGCATCTTCTCTTTCTTTGTCGACTCTGCCTCTATTTTTGCTTCTTTAACAATGCTTTGTGCATTTTTTTTGGCGTTTTTCACTACCTGTGAAGCGTTATTACGTTCTAATAGTTTTGCAATAACAAACCCAATAATAAGGGCTACAATACCCACAATTATAGGGAGTAATTTATCTTCCATAAACGGTTATATATATCGATACTCTTCTGGTTAAAGAGTAATACAATGGTTAATACTAAAGGTATTCTTATACCTTTTGCGTTGGTTATTCCCTAAAATTAGGGTATAAAAAAGCCTGCATTAGTTGGGTTTTTGTATAAACTCCTAAATAAAAGGATTAGAGCTAGAGGACTGATCAAGAATCCGTGACGAAGACGGCGCGCTTTTACAATCCAGATTCACTCTTTACAAAAAAATATCTGTTGAGTTTATCAAAAAAAGACCAATGCAGGCAGTAATATGCTGTATGTAAAGAACGTTTATAATTGCTCATCTAAAAGAACACTCAACGCTTCTAAGCGTTTTGTAATTTCTTCTTGATTTGAGTTTTTATCTATATTTTTTTGGGTAGCCTGAGATGCAAATTGCAAGGCGCACATGGCTAGTACATCCTGTTTATCTCTAACGGCATAACTTTGCTCAAATTGTTTAATCATAACCTCTATTTTCTTAGCGGCTTTACGTAAACCCTCCTCCTGCTGTACAGGTATGGTGAGCGGATACACGCGATCTGCTATGGACAATTTAATTTTAAGCTTTTCAGACATAAAATTTTCCTTTTATTCAGAAAGTGACACCATACAAGCATCTATCTCTCTAATTAAGGTATTTATTTTGAGCTTGGTTTCCCTTTTATAATCGTTACTGCCTAGTAATGCATTTGCTGATTTGAGTGTATTAATCTCTTTTTGCCTTTCTTCTATAGCATCTTTGAGTTTTTTATTCTCATCATCTAGTGATGTGATCGTTCCCTCTAGAAGTTCATGTCTTTCTTTAAGCGCTTGATAGCGTTTTAATAAAGTATCAATTCTATGCTCTAGAGAATCAACAACTTCTATAAGATTACTCATACCAACAATACATATACTACGTAACACAAAGTTAACATTCATGTGATAGAATAACAACTAGAAACGTTAAAATTTCAAATAGATCATAAATCAATGGACTACAGACGCTTATAATTAATTTTTAAATCTTTTATACGCTTTCGCGAAAGCGTACTAAATCACATACCTAAAAGTCAACCTTTAATTCTTATTTTTGAATCTTAAACTAAACGGCGTGTCATTTACTAAAACCACAGAACAGGATTCACATTACGATGATTTAGAAAACATGTCAGTTTCGGCATTACTAGCTAACATAAATACGGAAGACAAGACAGTACCACTTGCTGTAGAAAAATCCTTACCTCAAATTGAAGCACTTATCCATCAAGTCGTATCGAGATTAAAAAATGGAGGTCGTTTATTTTACTTAGGAGCTGGCACCAGTGGACGCTTAGGAGTTGTTGATGCTTCAGAATGCCCACCAACTTTTGGTGTTCCTCACGATCTTGTTATTGGATTGATTGCTGGAGGAGACCCCGCCATACGTAATGCTGTAGAGTTTGCAGAAGATAGTAAAGAACAAGGCTGGAAAGACCTTATAGCATTTAATATTACTGAAAAAGATTTTGTTATCGGAATTGCTGCATCTGGAACAACACCATATGTTATAGGTGCTTTAGAAATGTGTAATTCTAAAAATATCGGTACGGGATGTATCACCTGTAACCAAGCGAGTCCACTATCGTTAACTGCGTCCTATCCCATTGAAGTCGTTGTAGGTCCAGAATTTGTTACCGGAAGTTCTCGCATGAAAGCTGGAACAGCACAAAAACTTGTGCTAAATATGATCTCTACAGCCACTATGATCAAACTGGGAAAGGTAAAAGGAAATAAAATGGTAGATATGCAGTTGAGTAATCATAAACTCGTTGCACGAGGCACACAAATGATTATGAATGCATTGCGTATTCAAGAAAGTAAAGCGAATGAACTACTTCTTAAATACGGAAGTGTACGTAACGCAATAGATAACTATGAGCACAAATAAAGAAACACTTTTAAAAGGAATCAAAATTATGGGAGGTACATTAATCTTATTGATTACTGCACCGATAATTCTCAATTCTTCTTTTAAAAATCAAGATCACGCATTTTTCATTCCTGTATTCGGATTAGGAATTATCTGTTTTATAGCTGCTATTTACTTTGGTTTTAAAGGTATTAAAACACTTATGAAAGCCTTATTTGATGATTGATCTAATAATTACCTTCTTTAGCTTTATAGCTATGCAAAACGATTAAAACTTTAGGATCAGAGAACACTTTATATTTTTTTCTTGCTCTAATAAATTTATTATATAATGCTCTCACCTCCCAAAATGAAGCTTTATCAGATTCAGCATTCACTATCCAAGTAAGTATTTCTTTTTCTGGAAAAAGGTCTTTCAATCTACCTAAATGTATCTTATCTGCTGATATATAGTTTATAGAATAATTATCTAAACTTTTATGAATGCTTTGCACCAAAGGATCTTTTTGACCGCCTTTTACATCAGCAATGCGTGGTAAGTAATATGATGTTTTAAAGCCAGCTTTAGAAAAAGAGAGTAAATATTCAGGAGCTGTTGACTCTACAATAATTTGCTTAGGAGAAATACCATATTTAACACAAAGGTTTTGAAGATTAGATAAAGAAACTAATTCATTTTCAGCATTTAAATTTTTATAATCCAACCACAACTTTTGCTTATTCACATTTTGAACACTTGCAAAAAAATTATTCAAGGACAGACCAGTAGATGGTGCTGGAGGGTGATTTACATCAAAAATACTATCTTCTAATTTATATACCAAATCAAGTTCGACACCCAAATATGCATCTTGAACTTCGTTAAGTTTTTCAATAGAATTTACTCTATGTATCCAGATTTTATCAGAATATTTTTTATCAAAAATAGCATCTTGATTATTGAGTAAGTAAACTGCCAAGCACCAACACACTATTCCAACAACTAATACTACTACACTACTCTTTTTTAAAAATCTCATCGTATGGTTTATTATTTAGAATAATCCTACTTTTTATTTTAAACTCAGAATCAAAAATACTCTTTTCTTTTACATATCGTTTAAATTTAATCCCTGCTAAATCCGCCAAACTATGAGGTAAATCCTCTGAAGAATAAGGGCGATCTAACGCTACTGTAAAATCTTGTGAAGTTTCTAAAAATTCTTTTGAACGCCATACTATAAATGGAATATCAAACATAGGTTTAGACCCGTTCTGCTCTGTGTGCCCTATCTGATTACGAGTTTCGTAAACTTCTTCTCCATGATCTGAAAGATACAAAACAACACTTTTAGAATTTATTTTTTCAACTTCACTTATGATTTCATTTACAACATAATCATTATAAAGCACAGCATTATCGTATTCATTTATTGCCTGGAAGGCCTTTTTACTATTGAAAAGAGTAACCGGCTCATCAGAGAAAACATTAAAATCTACAGGATACCTTTTTTTATAAGCAAAGTGTGTTCCCATAAGATGAATAATAATTAATTTCTTATGATCATCTTCATTTAAAACCTTTATTAAAGGGGCAATAACTTTACCATCAAATGCTCCTTCAGATATATCTGTATAAATACTCACATCACTATTTCTAGAGATGATCTTAGTAGAAGTTTCATAAACTCCTACTGGTCTCTGGTTTGAAATCCAATATGTCTTAAAACCAGCACTATTAAATAACTGAATTATTGTGCTATTATATTTTTCACTAGGATCATTGTAATTTCCTAATGTAAGCGCTTTTCCAAGAGAAGGAATGGTATGAGTATGCGGAGATATTACATCTTTATAAACGAGTAATTGATCCTTTCTTTGCTCAAGTAATGGATTTGTTTTTCTAGTATAATTATACAATGACAAATGCCCCCTAGTAGTTGATTCACCTATGACAAGCACATACAATTCTTCATCTGAAGTAGGCTGATAGTTAACATTTTCAAAACTTCCTTCGGAAGTTACTTTGACAGATTCAATGATTTTCTTTTGATCCTGATAACTCTCAACTGTCTTAGCAATTTGAAATGGTAGAAAATGCTTTCTTAAGCCAAAAACACACATCAGTAAAATAGCAGAAATACTTAAGATTAATATATTTTTACGGACAATCAACTTCTTAGTAAAAAAACTATTAGGCTCCTTTAATGAAAATACGGCTGTGATTATTAGCGAACTAATTAACAGGAGCGCAACAGTAAGATGGAATCCATTGATATAAGTATTCATAAACTCTCCAGCTTCAGAAGAATTGGTTTCAAGAAAAATAGAAATTGTAGAAACAGTGATCTTAGAATTAAAAAGATGAGCATGAACAAACTCTATAAAACTAAGAAGTCCATACAGGAAAGAATACACTAGTGTAAATGAAATCTTTAAAATTTTTGTTTTAATAAAATCATTAAAACAAAACCCTAAAGCAAAAAGAAGGAGATAAACTGCAAATTGTTTTTCTCCGATACTATCATAAAAAAAATAAGTGAAACTGATTACAATTAAACTAATGATTAAGCTCAATTGAGATAAGAAAATTCGCATAATTCAAAATATTTTTCCATTGCTTATATTATCTACCACAGGAAGTAAATAATTAGTATTCACATCCACATAAGAAGCCGTATTATTTATTTTTTTGTTGATTGCAGATATTACTGAAGAATGCATACATTTCGATTAGGTACAAATATAGATAAATTAGTGTTTATGGGGTTTTAATCACATATGAGTTATACTTCTTATGTATTTTTTAACGCTTAAAATAACTAGGGAATATTAAAATTATATAAATTTAATAAACAAAGTCTCATAAGTCAACGTTATCTAATGTAAGCTAGGTATTACAATCGAGACTTAATTAGCACAAAACCTATCGTTTTATCCTATAACTACATATTATGAAAACAATATTTACACTTATAGTAAGTTTCACATGTCTATTTACATTCGCACAAAACACTATAGAATATCCTTCTAAAGATG
>CAKZKZ010000366.1 GCA_937124495.1 uncultured Dokdonia sp.
AGCACTTCAAAATGCCGCAGGTAACTTCTATATTAATGACAAGCCAACAGGAGCTGTTGTAGGACAACAACCGTTTGGAGGAGCAAGAGCTTCTGGAACAAATGACAAAGCAGGTTCTGCTTTAAATTTATTACGTTGGGTAAGTCCACGTATGATTAAAGAAACCTTTGTCACTCCTGTAGATTATAGATATCCATATTTAGGAGAATAGTCTTTTCGCTTTCGCGAAAGTATAATCATAAAAAATCCGCTCAGTTTTTGAGCGGATTTTTTAGCTTCATTATAAAGCTAAAAAGAATGTTTTGCACATTATTGGAAATACTAATTCAGGTTAACTACTTGAATTATTAAGCGAACAGCAACCCGTAAAGTTTCCAAAGCTATCTACTATCCACTCCTTAAGGTCATCATCAAAATTAGAACAAGGAACTATTCTTCTAATACAATGAGAGAGAAAATCTCCACCACCCATAATTTTAGTTTGCTGTAATTTACTTAAAGGTTTACTCCCTTTAAGATTTAAAATGTTCTTTAACATGATATAAAAATTTAGTTAATAATAATTTTACTATCTATTTTAATTCTTAAGGGCTACAGCATAAAAATACTAAATATCTGACAAACAAATACTTATATAATAACATATTTTCAAAAAATTGCATGTTTATAATCTTTTTATCTTTTTTTTTAGAAAAAATTTATACCACTTCGACGTCTATTTCTATTCAATTCATAGATTTTAGATTTGAACACTAAATAGCTTCAAACGTATTACGTCGGTTACGTCCATGTATGATTAAAAAAACCTTTGTCACTCCTGTAGATTATAGATATCTATATTTAGGAGAATAGTCTTTTCGCTTTCGCGAAAATGTATAAACTAAAAAACACCGCCTTCAAGGCGGTGTTTTTTTTATAATGTAAATGAATAGTAACTAACACAAATTTTCATTTACTTAAATTTACTTCTTAATGAAGTCATCTTGCAATTTTCTACGACACTACCTTCATTTTTAATAAAATCTTAATCACAGTTACTCCCAGTACATATAGCCGAACTATTATTAGCTGAGATTGTAATAACATCATCTGGCCAATTAGTCATTGTATTACCATGAATATACGCTGAAGCTTCATCATTAAATTCTGCCATTAATCTTACACCATATAAAACATTTGTATTTATGTTTGGTTTTTGTACAGTATTAACATTAACAATGTTATTATTTTTAACCTGAATATTTTTTGCATTCCTTATTTCAATTCCTCTTTCAAAATTTGATATATAAAATTCATTGTTATTAAATTGGATATTTTCAGTTTCCTCTGATGAATTTATCTTTCTAATCAAAACACCCTGATTGAATATATGATCATCTGCATAAAATTGAGTTGGTTCTATTTTAAATGAATTCCCTCTAAAAATCATATTTTGTACGTTTCCAAGTATACGAGTTTTCCCAATGCTATCATTAAACCTGACAGAAATATTTTCACTCGATATAAAGGTTAATCTATTCCTATGAAATGAATTTAGCGCAAGTACGTTACTTATAGAACTATGCTGTTCAACATTTGTGAAAGCAATTGCATATTGATCATTAACATCAGTTGAAACAAAAATAGAACGTGGAAGAAAATCATTATTTATAATTTGCACTCCTTTGTATGAATCACCATGTTCAAAATCTATATATTGTGTATCTGCATTAGAAAAAGTATTATTTCTAATAATTATATTATTACTTATACATAAGTCGGTAATAACATAGTCATCGGCATTATCTCCATTCCAACCTAAAGTTAACGTATTTCTATTTACAGAATCAAAAAAACTGTTTTCAACAATAATATTATCCGAACATCCTATGTTTAATGCATCTCCATTAGCATTAACAGATCTAATATTCCTAATTAATATATCTTCAGAATCTCTTATTCTAATATTATTGCCTTGCTCTCCTGGATTTACAACACATAAATTATCTCTATTCCCATTTAAAAACAAATTATGGATTTTAATATTCTCGGAGTCATATATATGTATTAACCTCACACTGCAGGCATTATTTGCATCAACCTGTCTTATTTCTGAACAAATTCCATCTCCGACTAGCTCTACACCTTTAGTAAAAGACCTAAAATCAAGCACAGAATATGGTGTAAGGTTACCATTACTAAGAGTAGCCGTTGGCACAAGGTGTACACCAGATTTAAAGTATAGCGTTACTCCAGATGCGGGGTTAAGTCCATTTATTATTAACGATAAATCATCACCTTCTTCTATCTCAATGACATTATCTGGAAATAAAGCATTAGGTCGATTAAAAACATCACAGGGAGTAGAGGTAAAATCAACAGTAATATTGTCCTCTGTAAGATTATCTTCTTGTGAGCAACTATATAAAACAATAGCAATTAAAATGAATACGAGTTTTCTCATAATTTAAATTCGCGGGATTGGTTAAACTTAATTTTAAGTTAATTAATAATTTTATTTTAACTAATCTATTTACCCTTTTCCACAATTAAGACTATAAGCAAAATAGAAGAGTAGACATATTGAAAAAATCTATTTACAGATCAACACTACTGGCAAGTAATTTTAGTGCAAGAAACAATAATAGTCTTCACTATTTTCGTAATACTTATAACTTATTAACTACTACTTCCTAAACAAATTTACTGTCACTGAAGCTAAGTCAGAATTTGGAAATTTCTGTCCCAAACGCTGGTCGGGATGTAATCCTGCTTCTGCCAGAATTTTTCGAAATACAGGCACTTCTAAAATATACTGATCCGAAAAACCGTGGGTTGCATCATACGCTGTTACAGCTGTTTTACCAATATGTTGTGAAGCAATTTCGGGTAGTACAGTATGTAGCTCAATCACTAATAATCCGAATGTAGATACGTAAGGAGCCCATAGTTGTATATGTTCTAATAAAGAATCTTCTACAAGATCATTAGAAATTCGTTTCCCTTCATAAGCATACGCTCCTGTAGAATCACTTATGCGAGGTATTGTTTTTAATTCAGGTGCTTTCCAGATACGGTTATGATCTAAGAAAGAACGCACATTCAGGAGTTCACTCAAGGCAATTCCATAATTCTCCTGAAGATCTTGCGCCAATCGGTCTGGATCTCCTATATCTCCCCAAACCACTTTTGCCCAAATTTCAGCTTGTACTAGATTTGCTTTGGTAATCCCTAAGGCCGTTTCATTATAATCTGCTCCTACGAGAATAAGCGGATGCTCATCTAGCATACGTCCGCGTAGGGTTTGCTTTTCTATAACATTAAACAAATGAATTAAAAAAGCACCATTCCCACATCCCATATCAAGGATTCCTTTCGGTTGTTCCTCAATAGGTTTATTGAACAAATGAATAATGATTTCATCTACTACTTTAAAATAGCTTGCATGCGCTCCTCCACTCCCCCAAACATTCATAGCTCTATCTACATGTCCTTCTTTCTTACCATCTCCAGAAAGTTTTGCAGCTTTTGGGTTTCCAAAAAGTAATTCGTCTAACATACGCAATGTAGGAATATACGATACCGTCACGCCATACGCACTGGCTCGCTTGGCATAAAAAAGTCCTTTTTCGGTGAATTGGTAGGTGCCATTTTGAGAAGAAAACAGCCCAAAATAGCATAAGATATCTAATACCTCTTTGAAATTATTGGCATCTTTATGGAACTCTTCAGGTTTGAAACTAGCCTGCATAAAATATTTATGAAACATCCCACTCATCGCCAGATGCACTAGTGTAGGTCCTAAAATAATCCCTTCGATATGTTTTAAAACCTGATGTTGAATTGTAGCGACTTGCTCATCATTTGCTATGGTGATTCCATAGTTATTTTTAAAGGTATTGAAGATCTTCTTCAACATTTGAAAAGGTTCTTTTTCAAATTTACGATCATGAAATTTTGCTGAAAATCGTTGCAAGGTAACAACATCTTCATACAGACTAAATAGATGAAACGCAGTCTCACTTGAAGGTGTGATCGTAAATGTAACATCACCGCCATCATTTTCTATAGATTGCGTAAGCCAACCTTGAGAACACAAAACTCTTAACGCTACATTGAGATACCCTTCATTTGCCTTATATCTCGTCGTTAACTCAGACAGTGCACAACTTTTCTCTTTAAGCAATTGATCGGTAATGCCTTTAGCATGTAATTCATAAGCGACAGGAGCCGTGACAATCCCATCTAAATGTCTAAATAAATCTGAACGATATGCAGTGTAATTATTTTTTGCGGTCATATAGCTAAATATAGTAAAAATTGCTACACATCAAGTTAATACATTCTTAAGAACGTTCACTCATTCAAAAGGGACATTCACGCACTAGTCATTTTAAAAAACGTCTTCTTAAAGTATGTTTGACCTAAATAATCAAACAATCATCTTATGAAGCAAATTACTCTTATTCTTATCGCATTTCATTTTTCCAGCCTTATGACTGCTCAAACCACTATTCAAGGCAACGTTACTGACGAAATAAGCGCTTTAACTTGGGCTAACATTCATATAAAAAATAGTACTATAGGCACTACTTCTGACAAAAAAGGAAACTTCACTATAGAAGCAAACAAAGGAGACACGCTCGCTATTTCCTATACGGGTTACCAAACCAAAGAGATCGTCATTAACAATCAGAAATTCATACCCGTTACTTTAGATAATGAAACACTTGATGAGGTTGTGATTACTAAGCATTATTCTAGAACTAAAACAATGATTATATGTGGAAAAATAAGTGTTTACACTACTCAATGCAAAACACAAGGAATTAAAATTGAAACATTAGCAGAGGATATAATATCAGAAAAAATACCGCCATCACTCTATCCTAACCCATCTTCAGACGGTATATTCAACCTCAAAATGGCAAACAGCTATAAAGAAGTTCAGGTCTATGTGACTAATATACTAGGGCAACAAGTGCAATCAAGAGTTTATAAAAACACCCGTAATCTAGTTTCGCTTGATCTATCCTCATTACGCACAGGAATTTATTTAATAAATAGCATAGCAGATGGTAAACGATTACCTACTCAAAAAGCAATTAGAAGATAGTACTTGGTTTTATACGCTTTCACGTAAGTGAAGTTTATACTGAGCTTGTCGAAGTACGAAAGCGTATAAACAATCAGAAAAACTCCTTTATACTCTTATCTAGAAAAATGCGCTTCCTTAAATTTGGCAGGTGGCAACCCTGCGTGAGATTTAAAAAATTTAGAAAAATGTGCAGGATCCTTATAGCCTAACTCATACCCTATTTCATCTGCGTTCTTTGTAGAATACATCAACAAACGTTTAGCCTCCAAAATAATCCGTTTATTGATCACCTGCAAAGGAGAATACTCATTTGTTTTTTTAAACACATTAGAAAGTGTTTTAGGTGATTTATTAAGTAACTCGGCATACGCTGCAACTTGATGCTTTTCTTTGAAATGATTTTCTACTAAAACATGAAATTTCCTTACGAGATCAATTTGCGGTTTAGACACACGATCATCAATAACTTGTGCAGTAATCAAACGTGTAGAGGTAATTAATAAACGTTTGAGCAGCACTCGAAGCATCTCCCCCTGTATTTGATCTCTATTTCTAAACTCTTCTTTAAAGATGTGAAACATCGATTCAAAGTTTACAGTTTCTGTTTTAGATAGTAAAATAAGTGGAGGAAGAGAAGAACCAAAAAACAAAAGTCCTTGACAAGACACTTCATAGTCATGATCTCTTATACAATAAAATTCCCGATTAAAAACAATAGAAATAAGATCTAAACTTTCAGGAATTTCTAGAATGTTTAAAGGCGTACAGAATAGTACTTGATTTTTTTCAAGAAGAAGAGAACATCCATCAACGGTAAGTGTCTTCACATCTTCTCCTCTATTCCAAAGAATCTTATAATACCCTTTATCTTGTAATAATTTCTGCCCCGGACTACAATTAAAATCAGTGATAATAAAAGAACTTTCTTCACGTACAGCTTGATACTCTAACTTCATACGTAAAGTAACAAAAAAATATTTTTAATAAAAAAAGAAATATCTATAATACATAAGGAATAATATACAATTAATATGATTAAGTCAAGTAGAAATTAAACGACACAATACAGAGCATTGTAATACACCACATACTATTACACAAAAGA
>CAKZKZ010000367.1 GCA_937124495.1 uncultured Dokdonia sp.
GGTCATGCAGGTGATGATACTATCATTCAAGAGACCATTCAACTTGCTATAAATCATAACGTAAAAATTGGAGCGCATCCAGGATATCCTGATAAAGAAAATTTTGGAAGAAGGGTAGTAGATATATCAGTTGCGGCACTTAGAGAGAGTCTGAAAAAACAGATTGTTACTGTGAAGAATTTCGCCGAAAGGCAACACCAAAGATTACACCATGTAAAAGTACACGGTGCATTGTATAATCTTGCCGCTGTAGATGTTACGATAGCTCGTTTGATTATAAGGGTTGTTCAGGAGATAGATAATCAATTGGTGTTATATGTACCGTATCAGTCTGTAATTCACAAAGAAGCAAAAGGGCTCTTAAGTACCAAAGTTGAGGGCTTTGCAGATCGCCGTTATAATAACGATTATACGTTGGTGTCTAGAACGTTACCTGATGCTGTTATACATCATGCTAACGAGGTACTTGATCATATTATTCCTATGATAAAAGAGCAACAACTTACGACAATAGCAAGTGAAATAGTACCATTTCAAATAGATACCTTATGCGTACATGGAGATACACTTGAGGCATTTCAAATTTTAAAAGAAATTCATCAAGGATTAAAAAAGCACCAGATACACATACAATAATGCAGTATCCAGATTTTCATATTTTTAAGGTGGGAACCTATTCTTGGGGTATCCAATGGAGGTATGCACCATCGCGAGAATTATTACAATTTCTTTTGGGAGTTAAGGAAAATTTTGCAAAAGCGTTTGATGCAGAGATTATTCATACGTATACAGAAATCCTTATTAAAAATGTAACAACTGAGTCTACCTCTGAACGTATATTAAAAGATCGCTTTCGCGAAATTATTAAGACCACACAACCACAGGATGCTAAAAAAGCAAAAATTCATCGTATTCCAGTGTGTTATGATTCATCTTTAGGAGAAGACATTAACACCTATCTAAAGCTGAAATCAATGACTATAGATCAATTGGTTGATATGCATACAGCACCTTTGTATACTGTATATTTTATGGGTTTTTTACCAGGTTTTCCGTATTTGGATGGTTTGGATAAACGTTTGCATATAGAGCGTAAAGCAATACCTTCACAAAAAGTACGACAAGGGAGCGTGGCGATAGGAGGAAAGCAAACAGGTATCTATCCTCAAGAGAGTCCCGGTGGTTGGTACACGATAGGGCATACGCCTATTACATTATTTGATGTGACAAGAGATCAACCTACACCATACACAGCTGGAGACTATATTAAGTTTTATGCGATAGATACGCAAGAACATCAACGTTTACAAAAAGAAGCACTTGCCGGAAACTTTGAACCAGCAACCGAAGTTTATGAAGGATAGTATCATTATACAACGCAAAGGTTTCTATACTACGATTCAGGACAAAGGACGTTTTGGATATGCATCTATAGGAGTTCCAGAAAGCGGTGCGATGGATAGAAAAGCACTGTTATTGGCAAATGCGCTAGTGAATAATCTTGAGAATGAAGCTGTACTTGAATATACATTAGTAGGACCTACGATTCAGTTTCAATGTGATAGACATTTTGTAATCACTGGAGGAATAACAATAGCGATGCTTGATAAAAAAACGATTCGAAATAATACCGTTTACTTAGCACATAAAGGACAAACCTTAGAACTCACTAAAATTATAGAAGGATGTCGTGGGTATGTTGCCATTGCGGGCGGAATACAATCGTCCTCCGTTTTAGGAAGCAAAAGTTTATATGTTCCTATAACCGACTTAGGGTACATTCGCGAATCAATAGAAGTTCCTGTAGGAGTCTCTCTATATGGTAGAGCAAAAGGAGCTCGTATTAAAACTGGAGAGAAGACTGGGGTAGGTTCTTATATACATGAGAATAGTATAAAGGTCTATAAAGGACCAGAATATGATCTTCTCACTCCTAATATTCATAAATATCTCATAGAAACATCATTTTTGGTGTCCAAATTATGGAATCGTATGGCAATACATCTAGAACAAAAGATCCATCATACGATACCAACCATCATAACGGGGCCAGTGATACCTGGTACGATCCAATTGACTCCTTTAGGACATATGATGATACTCATGAAAGATTGTCAAACAACAGGAGGATATCCTCGAATACTACAGCTTTCTGAACATGCTATGGATATACTAGCTCAAAAAAAGCAAGGAGATACGTTCTCTTTTTTACTTACTGATTAAAATAGCATGTTGTTCCATCACAGTGTCACTTAGTAATTGGATAACATCACCTTTACCAAGAATATCTTCTGTGCGTTTAGCCTCTTCTTTGAGTTCGTTATGTGAAGAAATGGCATCCCATAGGTTGTGAATGTAATCTGCATAATCAGATGTATTATTCCATCCAGCGATTCCTAGACGTCTTCCTTTGGTATATAATTTTCTAATATTGAGTTTGCAAAATGTGATTGTAGAGTGCATAATAATAGGTCTTGATGAGGTTAATCTTTCTGAATTTGAGGCTCTTCCCATGATTTGATGGATTAAATATAAGTAATCATTTTATTTTCGTAAGAATTTTACAGCTAAAATATACAGGAAGACCGTAATGTAAATACGTATTTTTACCTGTTTTTATATAAACTTGCTTGCACGGACTGTTATATTTTCCTACTTTCATAGCTTAACTCAAACTATTTACAATATGGCAAAGCCAAAAAAATGCATCACGCCTCAAGATGCAGAAAAGTTGTTCTCACATTGGAGCAACACAAGGGGAGAAGCGCTTAGGGACCATTTAGGAGAGCACGATACGTGCGAATTTATATTGAGTATTTCAGAAATAAGAGAGTATCTGGATTATGTAGAAAGTGAGTCTAAGGACATGGGAATATCAAATCCAGGTGTACGTTTATATTTTGGAGCGTATAATGACGAAAAATCAAAGAAAGCAACCTTTTTTCTAACACCTACAAAAGGAAAAAGTACTAGTAGAGGTGGTGATGATGACGATAATAATTACGATATTGATCCTTGGAATATTCATGAGGGTGGTTGGCCTCCAACACAATATAATCCTTAAATGATAGAAATTTTATTTACAAATATAGGATTAACTAGAATATTAGAATTTGTGGCTGCATTGGCAGTCACTTTTTCTTATATTCTTATAAAAGAGTCAAAAACTAGAACATTTAAGTTTTTATTATTTTTCCTTTGGGTAACAGTACTTATAGAATTCATAGGATCTTATGCAAGGTTAGTAGAACCTTATTGTTTTGAAGATATTACTTTTTTTAAGGAACACCCTCAGTTTACAAAAAATTACTGGATATTTAATATATACTTAGCTCTCACGTATACTTTTTATGCATGGTATTTTTTGAAGCATTTGATTTCAAAAAATAATAAGAAAATTATTTTATATGCAATTTTTATTTTTAATATAATAACTATAGCTGATTTTATGTTTGGCGGTGTTTTTTTTATTGGTTATTCACAGCTTATGAATTTGTTTGGTTTAATCTTTATTATGATTGTACTTTCAATGTATTATTATGAAATTCTAAAATCTGATAGAATATTAAATATAACTCACACATTACCCTTTTATATTTCTATTGGAGTCTTATTGTATTTTATATCGGTAACTCCACTTATGCTAAGTAGTCAGTATATAAAACCTGAAGAAATTGTATTTACAACATATTATAGATTGATTTTAAATTATGCTAACTACTTCCTCTATGGAATTATTATCTTTGGTATTGTAAAATGTTATTGGTTCAACAAATCTCAAAACACGAAGTTCTCCTCGTCGCCTACTTTATTATAGTCGTCGTTGTTCTTGTTGTTCTTTTTATCCTCTTCTTTTATACGTTTCAACGTCGTAAGAATAAGTTGCTTATCGAAAGAGTAGTGGCTCAGAAAGAATTTGAAAGTCCATTGATTCGGGCAGAAAATGAGATACAAGAAGCAACGCTTAAAAACGTTGGGATGGAGCTTCATGATAATGTAGGACAGCTCCTTTCCGTAGCCAAAATGCAATTACGTTCAGGACTTTCTCAACTTGGAGAAGATAAAAACGAAGCTTTTACAGAAGCATTAGAAACCGTAGATTTAAGCCTTACAGAAGTACGACAACTCTCCAAAACTGTTAATGGAGAAGTGCTTGCCAATTTAGACTTACAAGATGCTATTCAAGTTGAAATAGATCGATTAAATCGATTTTCGCATACCAAAGCTACATTTATTGTTGATGGAGAACCTATTTTTGTTGAAGAAAAAGAAAAAATTATTATATTTAGAATAGTACAAGAATGTTGTAGCAATGTGATTAAACACGCAGAAGCAGCACATCTTACGATTAGTATAGCCTATGAAGAAGAACGTCTTCAAATTACAATTAAAGATGATGGCATAGGGTATGATACTCGTAATAATAAATTAGGTTCCGGACTTATTAATATGCAACATAGAGCAGAAATGATTAAAGCGCAGCTTGTTGCTGATAGTAAACAAGGACAAGGAACAAAAATAATACTAACCTACCAACCAACCTCAACATGAGACCGCTCAAAGTAGCTATAGTTGATGATCACATACTTTTCGCGAAAGCATTAAAGACATTAGTATCTGGCTTTGAAGATACCTATGTGGTCTTTGTTGCCAAAAATGGCAGAGAATTTATAGAATATCTTAAAAGTGATCATGAACAACCAGATGTGGTGTTGCTAGACGTACAAATGCCTATTATGAATGGGTTGAGCACAATGGCATGGATCAAAGATAATTGCCCTGAAATCAATGTTATTGCCATCACTATGGAAGATGATGAAGAAACCATTTCAAATATGGTCTTTTTTGGCTGTAAAGGGTACCTTCTCAAGGATGTCGAGCCTACACGACTGAATGCATCTATCATTAAAGCGAGTAAAGGGGAGTTTGTCTACAATGAAATTGTTGATAGATCACTTCGTCAACAAGCTTTAAATGGTATTTCTAATGAAACCGAGGCTGAGGTTAGTAATCATAGAAAATTACAATTAAAAGCAACAGATCAGGAGTTTTTAAACTACTTATGTGGTACCGATTTGGGCTATAAAGAGATTGCTAACCGTATGAATTTGAGCCCAAAAACCATAGAGAATAGACGCGCAGAATTGTTTCGGAAATTAGGAGTTTCTTCTAGAGTGGGGGCTGTTATTTATGTGATGAAACACAAACTTATAGAACAATTATAACCATCGTAATGCAAATCGAAGTAATTTGTTTTTTCCTTTATAAGGTGCATACCTGATAGGGATATCCAACCAATTTCCTTTTTTTACAATAGCTTTTGTGTGACTAAATGCAAGGAAACTATGTTTTCCGTGATAACTTCCTATGCCACTGTGACCAACACCACCAAAAGGTAATTTTTCATTTATAAAATGAATCACAGTATCGTTGACAGCGCCACCACCAAAAGAAAAACTAGCTAAAAACCAATTTAAAAAAGACCGCTTTCGCGAAAAAACATACCCTGATAGTGGTTTCTCATAGCGATGTATAATAGCTTCAATATCTGCTTTGGTTTGGTACGGAATCACAGGCAAAATAGGGCCGAAAATTTCATCTTCCATTACAAGGCTATCCAAGCTAGGATCATCAATGATGGTAGGTGCTATATACAATTGTTCACGATCTGTGTGTCCACCTATAGCAATAGTGATACCTTCAAGCATCTGTGTAAGTCTATCAAAATTCTTTTCATTAATAACTCTTGCAAAATCTGGTGACGCCTTTGCGTCTTTTCCATATGCATTTTCTAATTCTTTTTTCAATGCCTTTAAAAGTGATTCTTTTACACTAACTTCTATAAGGATATAATCAGGAGCAATACATGTTTGTCCTGCATTCAAAAATTTTCCCCATACAATACGCTTTGCTACTAGGGACATGTTTACAGAAGCATCAATCACACATGGGTTTTTTCCTCCCAATTCAAGAGTGGTTGGTGTTAGGTGTTTTGCAGCTGCTTTTGCTATAATTTTCCCTACAGCAACACTACCCGTAAAGAAGATATAATCCCAGCGTTGTGCTAATAACTCAGTGGTTTCCGGAATGGCACCTTGCACGACAGTCACATACTCTGGAGAAAAGACATCAGCTATAATGGTTGCTAGAATTTGACTCGTAGCAGGTGTCAATTCACTAGGTTTTATCATCACCGTATTTCCAGCAGCAATGGCTCCAATAAGAGGCGTTAATGCAAGTTGATATGGATAATTCCAAGGTGAAATGATAAGCGTTGTTCCATAAGGTTCATAATATAGATAATCATTACTAGGAAAGTTGATCATTGAGCTTTTTACCTTTTTAGGACGTGTCCAAAACTCTAGATTCTTAATTGTGAGTTGTAACTCTTTTAAAACAATACCAGTTTCGCTAGAAATGCTTTCATATAGCGGTTTTTTAAAATCAGTATACAAAGCTTCGTGAATAGCTTCTTCGTGCTTTTTTACACTTTCGCGTAAGCGTTTTAAAATAAGGATACGTTGTTTTATAGACTTTGTAGCACCAGAAGAAAAATAGGTGCGTTGTGAATTAATAAGAGAGGGAATATTCAAAATGCTTTTTTTATAAAATTATTACATTTTTAGTGAAGAGATAGAAAAAAGTAAAAATCATTTAGGATATATATGATCTATTTTAAAAAACTTTTTATACATTTATCCTAAGTTTATGAGAAACCAGATTATTAATAGCGTCATTATTATTATTCCTCTACGGGAATGATACGGACTGCTATACTCATATATAAAGCCTGTATCAATACACTGATACAGGTTTTTTTTTGCTGTGACTCGTGGAACTTGAATATTTGTAAAATATTGATAATCATTAAATTGAATCGTTTAAAACATACTTGGGTAACGTAAGTTATTGTAAAGTGGAATTTAAAAAGAAAAGGGAATAATTAGTTTTAATACTTTAAAATAATAGAACATTGAAAGAACTCAATCCATATAGTAAAGCTGTTACACAAGACCCAACACAACCCGCAGCTCAAGCTATGCTACATGCCATCGGTCTTACTGATGAAGATTTTCAAAAACCATTGATAGGTATTGCAAGTACAGGATATGAAGGCAATCCTTGTAATATGCATCTTAATGATTTGGCTAAACTTGTTAAAGCTGGCACAAAAAATAAAGATATTGTTGGATTAATTTTTAACACTATAG